>NZ_LT964740.1:0-300000 GCF_900240265.1 Galactobacillus timonensis | reverse complement strand
GGTGCGGAGCATATCTTTGATATCTGCAACTGTGATGTGAAGATCTGCAATGCGCTGCGTACCAGCATGCTGTTTAATACGCCGAATCTTTCCCGCAGCTCCTTTACGGCGAAGACGGATCCTTCCAAGTGTGTTGCCTGCGGTCTTTGTGTTGAAAGCTGTCCGGCCGGTGCTGTTAAGCTTGGACAGAAGCTGTGCCATAAGGATGGCAGTGAGCAGACCTATCCGAAGGCGGTGCTTCCGGATGCGATCAAGTGGGGCAAGTATGCATGGGATGAAAATTATCGTGATACGGCCCGTATGCATAACACCTATCCTTCGGGATCGGCCCCCTGCAAGGCGGCGTGCCCTGCCCATGTTCCGGTCCAGGCATATCTTGCCAAGGCTAAGGAAGGCAAGTACCAGGAGGCGGCGGAACTGATCCGTACCCAGAATCCGTTCCCGGCGGTCTGCGGACGTATCTGCAATAAGCGCTGCGAAGATGCCTGCACACGCGGGACGATTGATGCGCCGGTATCGATTGATGCGGTTAAGAAATTTGTCGCTGACTTTGATCTGAACAGTGTGGAACATCTGCTTCCCAAGAAGGTTGTTCCGAATCTGCATGGCGATTTCGATGATAAGATTGCGATCATCGGCGCTGGTCCTGCGGGACTGTCGTGTGCGTTCTACCTGGCGATGATGGGCTATCATCCGACCGTCTTTGAGAAACACGAACAGCCCGGCGGCATGATGATGTACGGCATCCCGACCTACAAGCTGGAGAAGGATGTGCTGCAGAAGGAAATCGATATCATCCGTGAACAGGGTGTCGAAATCAAATGCGGCGTCGAAGTAGGTAAAGATGTGACACTTGCCCAGCTGAAGGAACAGGGTTACAAGGCGTTCTATATTGCCATCGGCTGCCAGGGCGGCCGTCGTCCGGGCGTTGCCCATGATGATGCAATCGGTACGGATATTGCGGTCCATTATCTGCAGGAATCCTTTGCCAAGGGCAATCCGGATCTGAGCGGCAGAGTTGTTGTTGTCGGTGGTGGCAACGTTGCGGTTGACTGTGCGCGTAATGCGAAGCGCCGCAAAGCTGATCAGGTTTCCATGGTTTCTCTGGAGCAGAGAGATGCGATGCCGGCAACTAATGCGGAGATTCAGGAGACGCTGGAAGACGGTGTTGATGTGATTAACGGCTGGGGTCCCAAGGAGGTTCTGGTCGATGAGGCAAATCACGTGACCGGTATCGTCTTCAAGAAGTGCACGCAGGTCATTGATCCGGAAACGAAGCGTTTTGCGCCGAAGTATGATGAAAATGAGACGATGACCATTCCGTGTGATGCGGTTGTCTTCGCCATTGGTCAGAGCATTGACTGGGGCAGTCTTCTGGAAGGAAGAACGGTGAAGTTCCATCATGGCAATTACCCGATGGCTGACAGCCTGACGTATCAGACGGATGATCCGGAAATCTTTGTTGGCGGCGATGTGCTGACGGGTCCGAAGTTTGTCATTGATGCGATTGCGGCAGGACACTATGCGGCAGAGTCGCTGCATCGTGCGGTGCGTTGGAATGCGAGCATGACCATCGGCCGTGACCGTCATGACTACGTGGAGCTGAACAAGGATGATATTCTTGTTGATTCCTATGACACCTCCGGTCGTCAGGAAGAGGGAATGGATCCGGCAGACGTCAATCCGTTCAAGGATATTCACCGTACACTGAGTGAGGAGCAGGTACATACGGAAACGTCACGCTGCCTGAGCTGTGGTGCTTCGGTTGTTGATCCGAATAAGTGCATCGGCTGCGGCATCTGCACGACGCGCTGCCAGTTTGACGCTATCCATCTGTATCGTGATCATCCGGAAATGACGGATATGCGGTTTGCAGAAGACAAGGTTGGCGGTCTTGCCGGTTATGCGGTGAAGCGTGCCTTCCGGATTCTGGCCAATGCCGGCTCGGAAGAGGCGAAGATGATGCGGGCGAAGCGTAAGGAGTACAACCGTACGCATAAGGAATTCAATAAGAAGAACCCGTACACAGGAAATTCCAACAATGCATGAGCTTGGCATCGTGATGCGTATCGTTGATATGGCCGAAAAGACGGCGGAAGAAAACCAGGTAGAAAAGGTGACGCAGCTGGATCTGGAAGTCGGCGAAGTGAGCACCGTGGTACCTGACTACTTCCGTGACTGCTTCAAGTGGGCCGTCAAGAAGACGAAGTATCTGCAGGGTTGTGTTCTCAACATCATCATCATTGAGGGAAAATCCTATTGCCAGGATTGTAAGCAGACCTACAAAACAACCAAATACGGTCGTACGTGCCCTTATTGCGGCAGTTCGCACACGTATCTTGTGACGGGAAGGGATGTTGTAATCCGGGACATTCAGGCAGTGTAACAGAAAAACAAGCAGCAGAAGGTCGGTTTCAGCTAATCCTGATGGAGAAACTGAACCGGCCTTTTTATCTGGCACTTGAAGGGCGAAGAACGACTGCTTCAGAACGAAGTCTGTTTTATATCCAGGCCAAGCGGTTACCTGTCTTCACCGATTTGCCATTTCGTACTACACTAGGTAAAACAGGAGGAATAATGACCTTCGCCCGTTTTTATCTGGATAAGGAAAAAGATATCTGCGTCACCATGGACCGCAATGAAGAGGGACAGATGGCCTATGTGTTGACGACGCCCAATCACAGTACCGGCAATCTGATCCGCAATCTGGCGGCGCTTTGTAATCTGCCTCTGACCCGCTCAGCGGAAGGTTATTTCATTATTCAGGGGATTGTGCCTGCTTACTATGATGGCAACTGCCGTCTGTTTTACCTGTTTTCGCTCGGAGACCGGGAGGCGGCCCGGATCGAGAGCGATGGTCACGTTCATCTCTATGTACAGATACCGGCCATTGCCAAAACCCTGATGTCGCAGACGCGGGACTATCAGCTGTCGTTTGCGAAAACCATTGTACGCACCCGTATTCCGGCGGAATGCAAGTTCCGTACCGATCTTCATACGCATATGAATGCGACTCTTTCGCCGGACCAGCTGATTGCGCTCGGGATTGTGCATCAGATCCGCTATTCGCTCTACTACATCCGCAAGCTGCATCTGCGCCTTCGCCCGGAACAGGAACAGGTGCTGCGGATTCTGCGTACGGATGCGGAAGCGCAGTTTCTTGCCAGCGGCAGTACGCTGACGGGCAAATATAAAGACCGTAAGATCAATGACAATGTGTTCATTAATTTTGCGGATCTGATTCTGAACAATCTGGAAAATGCAGAATACAACATTCCGCGCATCCGTGCTTCGCTGGCGATCATGAAGGACAGCCAGGCGGTGTTCACCAATCTGGAGAAGGTGTATCTGTACCGCTATGTGTTTGCCAAGGGTGTTAGCAGCAGTGATTGGATCCCTCTGCATGATATTGACCGGATTCCGGATCCGGATATTGCCGGTACAGTGAAGCAGATGCTGGCGGACCATCAGACCCGCGCCTACCGGCACAATACGCTGTTCCAGGACAAGATGCTCTGGACGGCGCGCAACTACCAGCATACCGGCATCCGTTATGTAGAAATGTCGGATACGACCTTGGTGAAGCCGAAGGAAGCGATCGATATGCTTGGCGAGGTACATGCCGTAATGCCGGCCATCTATAAGGAGACGGGTGTTCGCATCCGCTTTCTAGCGGCGCTTCGGCGGATTCCGTTAACGATCGTGAAGGATCAGAAAGCGGCTCCGGATTATATGGTGATGAGCCTGAAGACGCTGAAGGCGGTGGCGGTTGATCCGTATGTGGCAGGCAGTGATATTGTCGGCGAGGAGATCAATGATATCCGTGATCTCAGCGATGTGATTGCGGACCTGACAGCCATTGCGAAGGATGATCCGTACTTTGTGATCCGCATCCACGCTGGCGAAAATGACAGTCTTCATGACAATGTGGGCAACAGTGTGCGCTGCGTTCAGAAGGCATTGGCACCGGGGCAGAAGATGCCCCATATCCGCATTGGTCATGGTCTCTATACGCCCGGTCTCAACAGCCAAAAGGGAAAGGAACTGCTGGCGCTATTGAAGGATAATCCGGTGACCGTGGAGTTTCAGATCACTTCCAACGTGCGTCTCAATAATCTCAGCTCCGTGAAGCATCATCCTCTGAAGCAGTATCTCAAAGCCGGCATTCCGTGCGTACAGGGTACGGACGGCGGTGCCATCTATGGCACCGATTCGCTCGATGAACAGCTGGCACTGGCGACGCTGCTGGGATTGAGCGTGGATGAGCAGAAGCAGATGTGTGCGGCGGAAGAAGCCGTGCTGGCGTTCAGCGAGCGGGCTTTTACAGAAAAGACGGCGCTGTATCAGAAGACGAAGGGACATCGTTCGCTTCGGCTTTTCTACACGTATCGGGAAAATGAGGCGCAGCGGGCGGCGATGAAATCTTCGTCGCCGGTGAAGCTTCTGGATGCGGCGACGGTGCTTGGGGATCATGTACATCCGCTGCCTTTTGACAAGAAGCCGATTGTCATCTGCGGAGGCAGCTTTAACAATGATTTTTCACGGGTGCGTACCCATGCCCCGGAGTGTGCGGTCATTGACCGGCTGCTGGCGGAGGCGGATCCGCGGCGGGTGTGCTTCATCATCGGCGATCAGCTCAACGGCTACGAAAAGTATCTGCTGGATCATGCGGGGGGACGCTTTGAAATCTATGCCTTTGTGCCGAAGCTGATTTCAGGTTCTCTGGCAAGAAAGCTGGCCGGCTGCGGTGCGTATATCCGCGTTGGTACGGAGGCGAGTGCGATGGGTCTCTATAAGAGCATTGCCTATGAGGTGTTCAAGCATCGCAGCTCGATTCTGATCGCCTTTGAGGGCAATGCGGCGGGAGAGAACCTGATTCAGGAAGCCCGCAACGCCAAGTATGAGACGCGGATCTTCGTCAATGCCAGGGCGAGAAGCCTTCGCTCCAAGGCGGCTTCGCTGCAGGGGTATGTGACGCTGTTTGATTCGGATGCCATTGTGCCGGACATTCTGAAATATACGGAACGACATTGAGAAACTTTTCTCATTGAAACAAAAATCTGAAAGCGGCATTGGAACACGGGTTTTCAGTCGACCGTTTTCAGGTGTGAATTTTCATCAAATCCGTCCTCTCTTTTCGCTTGTATTTCCTCCCTCAGCATCGTATGATCATAGTGCAGCCCGAAATTGTTGGATATCCAACTATTTTGGGGATGAAGCTGGGGAAGGGTTGAATCATGAATGTAATTAAGAGAAGCGGCGAAGAAGTTGTTTTTGATGCACAGAAAATCTACAACGCCGTCCATAAGGCAAATGAAGCGACAGTCATCGACAAGCAGATGAAGCCGGAGCAGATTCAGCGGATCACGGACAAGGTGAGCGGTGAGTGTGCGGCGCTGGACCGTGCGGTCGCGGTCGAAGAGATTCAGGATATGGTCGAAGAAGCGATCATGGCTGAAGGCGCTTATCAGGTCGCCCATAATTACATTACCTATCGTTATGAGCGTGCGCTGGTGCGCAAGGCCAATACGACGGATGAGAAGATCATGTCCCTGATCGGACGCACCAACGAAGAGGCGAAGCAGGAGAATTCCAACAAGAATCCGACTGTCAATTCGACGCAGCGTGACTATATGGCCGGCGAAGTGTCGAAGGACATAACGCGCCGCTTCCTTCTGCCGCAGGACATTCTGGATGCCCATGAGAAAGGCATCATTCATTTTCATGATGCGGACTACTTTGCGCAGCCGATGTATAACTGCTGCCTGGTAAATCTTGAGGATATGCTCCAGAACGGTACGGTCATCTCCGGCACCAAGATTGAGAAGCCGCACAGCTTTGCGACAGCCTGCAACATTGCGACGCAGATCATTGCCCAGGTCGCTTCCAACCAGTACGGCGGCCAGACAATTACCCTGAGCCATCTGGCACCGTTCGTTGACATTTCGCGTCAGAAGTACCGCAAGGCAGTGGCGCAGGAAATGGCGGAAGCTGGCGTTGAAGTGGATACGGATAAGATCAACGCAATTGCGGAGCAGCGCGTCCGTAAAGAAATAACGACCGGTGTTCAGACGATTCAGTATCAGATCATTACGCTGATGACGACCAATGGACAGGCGCCGTTTGTGACCGTGTTCATGTACCTGGATGAAGTTCCGGAAGGACAGACGCGGGAAGATCTTGCAACGATCATCGAAGAGATGCTGCGTCAGCGCTATCAGGGTGTTAAGAACGAGAAGGGCGTCTGGATTACGCCGGCGTTCCCGAAGCTGATCTATGTTCTGGATGAAGACAACATTCATGAAAACAGCAGGTATTACTATCTGACGAAGCTGGCGGCTGAGTGCACTGCGAAGCGCATGGTTCCGGACTATATTTCGGCAAAGATCATGCGTCAGCTGAAGGGCGATGTGTATCCGTGCATGGGATGCCGTTCCTTCCTGACTCCGGACCGCTTTACGGACAATGGCTGGAAGAATGAGGAACATGCCCTCAATTCCAATGGCAAACACAAATACTATGGCCGCTTCAACCAGGGCGTTGTGACGATCAACCTCGTTGATGTCGCATGCTCGTCTGGCAAGGATATGGACAAGTTCTGGAAGATCTTTGATGAGCGTCTTGATCTGTGCTACAGGGCACTGATGATCCGCCACAACCGTCTTCTCGGGACGCCATCCGATGTGGCTCCGATTCTGTGGCAGTATGGTGCCATTGCCCGTCTTGCCAAGGGTGAGACGATCGATAAGCTTCTCTACAACGGTTATTCGACGATTTCCCTGGGCTATGGCGGTCTCTGTGAGTGCGTCCGTTATATGACGGGCCTTTCCCACACGACTCCGGAAGGCGGAAAGTTCGGTCTCGCCGTTATGCAGCATCTGAACGATGCCTGCGCAAAGTGGAAGGCTGAGACGAACATCGACTTCTCCGTCTACGGTACGCCGATGGAGTCGACAACCTATAAGTTTGCCAAGTGTCTGCAGAAGCGCTTCGGCATCATTCCGGGTGTAACCGACAAGAACTACATCACCAATTCCTATCACATCCATGTGCAGGAAGAGATCAATGCCTTCGATAAGCTGACAAAGGAGGCAGCGTTCCAGCAGCTTTCTCCGGGCGGAGCGATTTCCTATGTCGAAGTTCCGAATATGCAGAACAACATTCAGGCAGTTCTCGCTCTGATGAAGCATATCTACAATACGATCATGTATGCGGAACTGAATACGAAGTCCGACTACTGCCAGGTGTGCGGCTACGATGGCGAAATCCAGATCGTCGAAGATGAGAACCACAAGCTGATCTGGAGGTGCCCGAACTGCGGCAATACCGATCAGTCGAAGATGAATGTCGCACGACGTACCTGCGGCTACATCGGCACCCAGTTCTGGAACCAGGGCCGTACGGCTGAGATCCGGGACCGCGTCCTGCATCTGTAAGACTGCAATTCCGGTCTCTGAAATCCCGACCTGAAAAAGACAGGTTCCAGAAGACCGGGGATTCAAAAATCTTGTTCAAATTTCATTGAAACCTCCTGTCATCTTTCGGGATTGCAGGAGGTTTCTTGGACTGAAGACGTTTCTTTTCCCGAAAACTGCGGGCATCCAGTAGCCTGTACGGTGCAAACATGGAAAGATTACTGCAGTACGATGGAATAACAACTCAGGAGGCTGATCGTATGTATTACGGAAACATCAAGAAGGACGATATCGCAGACGGTGAGGGGGTACGCGTCTCTCTGTTTGTCAGCGGCTGTACGAATGCATGCAAAGGCTGCTTTCAGCCGGAAACATGGGACTTCTGCTATGGAAAGCCGTACACGGAAGAAACGGAGCAGGAGATTCTCGCTGCCATGGACCATCCCTGGATTGCCGGCTTCACATCGCTGGGCGGAGAACCGTTTGAGCCATCGAATCAGGAGGTCCTCGTCGGTTTGTTCCGCAGGATTCATGAAGTATATCCGGATAAGACCATCTGGTCCTATACCGGTTTTGTCTATGATCAGGATCTTGTGCCGGGCGGCCGGCGCTATACCGGTGTGACCGATGAAATGCTCGGTTATCTCGATGTTCTGGTTGATGGTCCGTTTGTGCTTGAAAAGAAGAATATTTCACTTGCCTTCCGCGGGTCTGAAAACCAGCGTGTCATTGACATGAAAAAGACCCTCCGCGAAGGGAAGGTCGCTCTTTATATTGATGATCTTGCGGCGGTGAAAGCGAAGTACGACAATCACACCGCCGGCTGATCTGTCACCGGGATACCGAGGAAGTTGACACTGATGTCACTGGGGTCGTAGTCCGTAATCAGACGGACCGCTTTCTGAAGGCTTTGCGCATACAGTTCCTCATAGCTGCTTGTATCGATGCCGTTTGGATCGATGAGATTTGTATACGGCTGATGATCCGTATTCAGGATTACGCAGTCATTCTTGTCATTGAGCATCAGTGCCGTCAGTCCATGGGGCTGCCGCAGGAGCTTTTCCATACTTCCTGCAAAGCGGTACTTGGCATTGGAAGGCCGCAGCATCGCCATACTGCGTGCAGTATCCGGCGCCGCCTTCTGCAGTTTCTTCAGCGGCAGATCCAGATGGAAGATCTCCAGAAACATATTGTGAAGACAGGTGCCGATCTCATCGGCATCTTTTTTCGGTGCCTTCAGCCAGTGGTCCGCATCAAAGTCTTCAATCGTCCGGTGTTCTTTGGCAAGTGTATAGACATCAAGCTGTGACTCAATGCGCACATGCCACACGCCATGCGGCTCACCTTCTTCTTTGGACATTTTTTCCGCGAAGGCTTCAATGATCGGATGACAGATGGAATCCATCGCATAATGACAATAGAACCCGTACAGATAGCTGCGCAGAATATCGTCATCGGCATGGTCCCGCATCCAGGTCATATAGGGCAGTGGACGGGCGTCATGGAGCAGATTGCCGTATTTCTTGAGGGTCCCGGGAAGTATGCTGAAGCTTGTATAGAACAGAAGGTCCGGGCCTTGCGATCCCAGGAAAAAGGCGGGGCGGTCCGCAATCTCAAAATCTCTTGGCAGATTGCGCAGCACGTCACGGGCAAATTCGATGTGTGTCGTCGCAGCCGGCATTCAATTCTCCCTTACCTGGAACAAAGGTCCCAGCGAATATTTGAAGATGGTTTCCAGAATCTTGGAATAATGCTCACTCCACTCGAGGCTTGCACAGTATTTGTCCGCCCGCGAAACGATCCAGCCTTCCCGTGTACGCGGAAGGGTCGGTGCCGTCGGAAACATGTGGTTGGCGATGCAGTCTTCCATCACATCATCGACAGGGAACCAGTGCTTTGCGTTGGCCAGGGCTACCTGGGGATGAACGACGCTGTGGCGCCCCGGAATCGGAGCCTTTTCACGGTGCGAATCATAAAGATAGAAATCATGGAGCAGAGCACCCCGCGTACAGGAAACATAGTTCAGCTTCCGCCGCTTTGACATGCAATAGGAATACCACGCCACATTCAGACAATGCTGGTAGCGCGTCGAAAACATATGGTGACGGTAATGCTTCAGCTTCTGGAACTCCGTATTCTGAACGATATCCTGAACGATATCCAGAAACTCCATTGCGTCTTCATCGGAAACATCCAGCAGCGTGTTACGCGAGCCTACAATTCTTGTCATTACTTTCCTTTTCTGCCGTAATAGGCATCAAATACTGCCTTCATCCGGGCCGCCAGTCCTTTTACCTTCTTAACCGGCAGGGAACATACGGCGACGCGGATGCCCTTGTTTACTTCGACAGTATAAATGTGGGCATTCATCAATGCATCATGAACCGGATCAAGATCCTCAGGATTCTCTACCTTTACTGTCACGAAGAAGCCTTCCTTATAGGGCCAGCAGGGAAGATTGCATTCTTTTGCTTCCTGAAGGAAGATGCCGGACCGTTCACGCAGAAGATCAATATAACCCTGCTTCTCCTTCAGATAGGCATCCAGTCCCTCGCTTGTGAGCCAGACGAATTCTTCCATGGCCGCATTGGGAATGGAAGACCAGGTTGCCCGGGCCGTCTTTTCCATGACGATCTCCATGGCACGGACATCTGCCTCATTCTTTGCAACGGCAACAGCGGCACCACACCGCAGACCATATGCCGTCATCGTCTTCGAGCAGGAGAAGGCAACGACGATCATCACGTTACCCGAGATCTCATTGAAGTGATTCATATAGGCCCGCATCTTCGGGTTGTAGGCATAGTCAATGTAGGCAATATCATCGATCAGAACGATCGGCGTCTTCTTTCCTTCTTCATTAAGAAGGGCGATCAGATCCTTCCACTCCTGGTCGCTCATCGAGTAGCCGGTCGGATTGTGGCAGGGGTCATTGACAACGAGGGTCACATGGTCCTGTGTCTTCTGAATGGCTTCAATCTCTTCTTTGACGCTGGCGAGGTTGAAGTGATCGCTTTCAAACATCGTATAGCGGCGGATGGAGATGTTGTTCATGGCCGCCATCAGGGAGTAGGAACCCCAGCAGATATCCGGAATCAGAAGGGTATCGCCTTCTTCCAGCGTATTGCGGATAGCCATGAAGTCGGCGCCGGATCCGCCCGGTGTCGCGATGACGGTATGTGGCAGGTGCATTTCCGTTCCCTGGAACACCCAGGAAGCGACAGCCTTGCGGAAATCATTGTTGCCCGTAAAGCTGGCGGCGTATTTTGCCTTATGAATATGGGAAATCGAATCGTAGTGATCATAGACACTATCATATGCGACAAGCTGACCGTTCTCATCATAGAGGGAACCGATCGTTGCGTTGCAGGTCGAAGGATCCTGATCCTTTGCGGCGGCAGCGGCGACGACGAAAACGGTATCTTTAATCGGCTTCAGTGAGGTACTCTTTCGAACAAATGACATATGTTCGGCCTCCATTCTCTTTTGCCTGAAATTATAGCACCGGATGCTATAATTCGATTATGCCTGAAAATGAGAAAAACGGACTCTCATCTCTGTTTAAATTTCTGATCGTTCTGGCTCTGGTGATCGGCGGAACTTCGCTGACGATGAACCTGCTTTCAATGCGTGTTGAACAGCAGGCCGGCATCGAGACGCCGGAGAGCGAATACTGGGTCCCGCAGGAACAGGCTGCCAGCATCGCTTTTCTTGCGGCAGGAAGTGCGCCCGGAAACAGTACGGAGCAGCTGGGCGGTCTGCCGTTTCTCTCCAACTATGATCTTTCCGCCTATTCCGCAGATCTTTCAAGCGGCGGCACCAATTTTATTGAAACAGCTTCGGGCAGCGGTCTTTCGCTGCTTTCACTTGCCCAGCCCGACTTCAATGTTCAACAGCTTCCGACGCTTCTTTCATCGCTGGATGACAAGGGCATCGGCTATGCCGGCATGAATGTTTCGACATCGCGTCAGAATCAGCTGTATACCGTCTCGTATAACGGTATTGATATCGCTTTTCTCAGCTATACGGACGGGGTGAATGAAATCATTCCCGATGCCGAATCCTATCTGGTCAATGTCTATGACGATGAAAAGACGCCGCTGCAGGTTGCCAAGGCGGCGGGCCAGGCGGATGTGATCGTTGTTTATATGACATGGAGCGGGGCAGACGGTGCGATGCCTACCCAGCGCCAGCAGACGATCGCAAATGCGCTGGCATCGGCCGGCGCATCAATCATCATCGGCAACAGCGGCGGCATTCAGCCGGTTTCCTGGATTGACGATACGCTGGTGTACTACGGTCTTGGAAGTTTCTGCCCGGAAGAAGGTGATGCCGGTGCTCTTGGCGTCGTTACGATTACCAAGATTACGACGGGTATGAAATCACGGATCGAGCTTACCAATCCCAAGGCCGATTTCATCACCGGGTCAGAGGCGGGACCGGTTCTTGTATCGCAAAGCAGTCTGAGCGACGAAAAGAAAACGGAACTGAACAACCGTTACAGTTCCGTAATCCTTTCGATGGATGACAGTACGCGGATCGGCGGTCTGGAATAGCTGCGATTCACGTAATCAATTTTTCGATGGCTTCTTCTTGAGGACGATTTCTCCCGGAATCAGTCCTTTTTCTTTCAGCACAGGTCCAAGCAGTGAAAACAGGGCCGCAAACATTACAATCTGGAAGGGAAGATAGATCGTATTCTTGATCAGGCTGCGTACAAAGTAATAGTAGTAGCCCTTGGAATAAAGCATGGCCGACCAGAGCGACCCCATCAGAACATTGATTCCATAGTTGGAAATGATCTTGGCAGCCGTGATCCTTCCCCAGCCGACCCGCTGCCCGTAGAAGAAGAGGCCGTACACCAGTTCACCCGCCATGGCGGTCAGCGTATAGCCGGGAAACCACGGACCGGAGGGAAACAGCAGGAACCCGACGATATCCGTCACGGCTCCCGATACCATTCCCGCAGCGGGACCGATCATCATCGCCTCCAGTCCGACTAGAAGGAAGGTGATCGAAAGGTGCAGATTCTCGCTCAGAGGGATGTAGAAATTGCCTACAACAACCTTCAGAGCGATCATCACCGCCATCAGCGCAAGATACCGCGTCTGCCGCAGTTTGGCCGCAGAAGAATGAAACATCATACGAAAATCCATAGAAAAAAGCTCCTTTCTCGATTCACCCGCTGCGTGAATGGAAAGACGCCTGCATGCACGTTCAGGGGCAGAATCAGCGACCGCAGACAACGACCTTGCCTTTCGTCCCTCAGACTCCTCTAATGCCCGAGAGCACTTAACGCCGCAGATCCTTTCTTGAAAATAACATAGTCTTTTGCCATGGTCAACGATGGCACAGTCTTCTGTGATATAATTTTCAATGGAATGAAAAAAATCGCATTTGCAGTTACAAATGAAGATATTGATTTTCATCAAACGCTGCTGGAACACGGCGCTGATGAAGTTGTCTATGCCCTTAACGGCTGCGCATTCAGCGGCCTCTGCGGGTTTGATCTGGACCAGGTACAGAATCTTGATCACTGCTCCATTTTATGCACCCGTCTTTTTCCGCAGGACCAATTGGAACAGCTGAAACGGCTGCTTGACGCCATCACGGAAACAGAGATCCGCCATGTCTATTTCTCGGATCCGGCCGTTGTTGAACTTGCGGATGAACAGCTGAAGCCAAGACTCCTGTATCGCCCCGAAACACTGGCCACCAACGCGCTGGACGCACGCTGGTGGATGGAACAGGGCATCGGCGGCGTATCTGTTTCGCCTGTTCTTACAATCAATGAAGTCGAAGACATCCTGAAAAAGTGCCCGGATTGCGAAGTAACCATCCATGGACATCTTCTTCTTTCCGCCTCCCGCCGCCTGCTTTTGTCTCTGTATGCCGAAGAAGCGGGGCTGGATCCGCAGATCACTGGACACAATGACCTCTCACTGAAAGAAGAGAAGAGGGATTATGAACTTGGCATTTATGAAAACGGCTGTGGCACGTTCATCTACAGCGATTTTGTACAGGAAAGCCTCGGCGATGTCGTAAAGTTTGCTGCCGATGGAGCAGACCGCTTCTTCATTGACAGTGTTCGTTTATCACATGAAGAAACCGTATCCGCTCTGGATGCCTATCAAGCGGTTCTTCAGGGCGCTGACGCAGCCAGGGCAGCGCAGGCGCTGAAGGATGCGTTTGCCGCCACACACTATACCGGGGGGTTCTATGGACAGAAAACAATACTCTGAACATTCCGTGGAACTATTGGCGCCGGCTGGCGATCTTGCGCGGGCAAAGACAGCGATCCGCTTCGGCGCAGATGCGGTGTACCTTGGCGGTCAGCATTACTCGCTGCGTTCGCGGGCATCCAACTTTACGATGGATGAAATCCGCGAAGCGTGTGCCTTTGCCAGGGACCATCATGCCAGCATTCATGTGACGGTCAATGAAATTCCTCATGAAGAGGATTTCGAAGGCCTCGAAGACTATCTGATCCAGCTGCAGGATGCCGGCGTCAGGGCAATTATTGTTGCCAGCCCTTCCATCATGGCTCTTTCCAAACGTGTCGCCCCGCGTCTTGAGGTGCACTGCAGCACCCAGCTCAGCGTCACCAATTCCGCCGCCGCACGCTATCTGGTCCACTCTGCCCGGGTGGATCGCGTCGTGCTGGCCAGGGAATGTACGCTGGACGATGTGCGCGTCATTACGGCTTCGTGTCCTGTCCCGACGGAAGCCTTCATTCATGGCGGCATGTGTGTCAACTATTCCGGCCGCTGCACGCTGAGCAACCGGATGACGCTTCGCGACGCCAACCGCGGCGGCTGCGCCCAGTCGTGCCGCTGGAGCTATCGTCTGATGGAGGGAAATGCCTGTCTCAGTGACGGACATCCCCTGATGACCATGGGGTCGAAGGATCTGATGGCTGCCGAAGAGATCGAACAGCTGATCGCTGCCGGAGTCGCATCCTTCAAGATTGAAGGCCGCATGAAAACGGAATATTACGTCGCCGGTATCGTGTCTGCCTATCGGCATCTGATTGACGAAATTCTGAACAGCGACCGTCCATTGCCCCGTCAACGTCTTGCCTACCACACAGGTGAAATTCTCAAGACCGTCAACCGCGAAACCTGTCCCGGCTTCTATCAGGGCGTGGAAGGTGCCGGCATCATCACGCATCCCATGAACAACGACAGCGTCAATCACTCGTTTCTGGGCACAGTAACATCGTATGATCCTGAGAAGCACATCGCCTGGATCGAGACACGCAACCCCTTTGATGCGGGTGACAGGGTGGAGATTATGGCGGCCGGTGCCGATAATCAAAGCTTCGTTCTGGAAGAACTTTTTGATGAAAACGGAATCCCCGTCGGTTATTCCAGGGTACCGATGGCCGCCATCGGCATCCGCATTCCCTTTGCCGTACATCCGGGGGACTACCTGAGGAGGGACGAATGATTCTCGAAGGAATGATTGCCGTCAAGGCCGCTGTCCTTTCGAAGCACTACGCGATCGAAGCAGTGTATATCGACAAGGACAAGCGGGACCATGATACGGCGTTTCTGATCCGTGCCTGCAATGAGGCTCAAATCCCCGTTCAGCGGGTCAGCCGCCGCGAGATTGACGGGATGACGACCGGCAGGACCCATGGCGGAATCGCTGCCAGCGCCGATCACCGCAGTTACCAGCAGCTTCCGGATTGTCTAAAGAAGCCGGCTCCCTTTGTGGCACTGGCCGAAGGCGTGGAAGATCCGTTCAATCTTGGCTATCTGATGCGGGCGTTGTACTGTGCCGGGTGCGATGGTCTTATCCTGCGTCCGCGTGACTGGTCGCAATGCGAAGCGACAATTCTCAAAAGTTCGGCCGGCGCCGCCGCATGGCTCAATGTGGTGCTGATGGACCCGGAAGAGGCCGTCAGCCAATGCAGAGAATGTGGTCTAACGGTATATGCCGCGATGCGCAAGAATGCAATACCATATACCGAAGCCGATTACTGTAAGCCGGTGCTGTTATGCATCGGCGGCGAAATGCGCGGACTGAGTCAGGCCGTGCTGAAGCAGTCGGATCAGAACATCTATATTCCCTACGGCAGTGATTTCCGCAATGCGCTCAATGCTTCGGCCGCAGCCGCAGTGATCGGCTTTGAAGTGCTTCGTCAGCGCAGCGTAAACGATATAAAATAGGACAGTCAAGACAGAAAGGCAGAGAAGGCAATGAAAGAAGCGTACTATTTCCACGATGATACGGTAATTATGAATTACTCGATGGTCTACTATCGCAAGACCAGTGAACTGATCGGTTCCCCGATGTTCCGGGAGTTTCTGACCCTCTACCTGCAGTACCTGGAAAAGGCTCACTACGAGCTGTATAAATGGCTCCATGCCCAAAAGAAAACTGAAGGGGAGCTGGAAGATGAAATCGTCAAGGTCATGCGCTTCCTGATGGTCGTGGATCCTTCCGAAGTTCATGATTATCTGCTGGAAAACAGAGCTGAGTTCCTGCAGACCATCGAAGAGGCCTACAACTTCTGGCGCAAGCTGCAGCGTGTATCGCTTCTGTTTACACACAATGAGCGCGGCTACCAGCTGCAGAATTTCCTTGAGGCGGACAACCGCCAGAACGATCTCGTCCTCGAGGTTTACCGTACCGCCGAGGAGCGTGTCCGCGGCTCTGTAAACAAGGTGTACCGTCAGCTGCAGGCCGGCACCAATGCCTCGCTGCTGCTGCAGTACTATGACTGGCAGATTCCGCAGGGCTATGAAGGACTCAGGTCGATTCCGTTCATTACCCAGGCTTTGATCCGTACGCCGTTGATTCTGCATCCAAAGTCCAACAAGCGTACCAATACCTTCACGGAAACCAATGTCAATCCGGCGATCGGATTCACGGATCCGGGGGAAGAGTGGATCTGCTATCCGGCACGGATCGGTGAGCTGCTGGTGTTTGCCTATTTCCATCGCAACTATATTTCCTCTGCAGTTGCCATGGCGAACCTGTTCGAACTTGCTTCGCCGGCCGAAGCGATGGGCAAAAAGCCGGATGCCATTGAACTGTTCGGCGTCGAGGATGGAACGAAGGATACCGTCTTCTATCACGATGATGTAAATCAGATCTGGGTCGGCAAAGTGTCTGCAGCCCCGGAGATCGATTACTTCGGCTATACCAAGAAGGCGCTGCTCACGCTGCACAACCTGGCGATGATCGAGCGCGGCTGGCTGCCGATTCACGGCGCCATGGTCAATATCTATCTCAAGGACGGGACCAAGCGCGGTCTCATGTTCATGGGCGATTCCGGCGCCGGAAAGTCGGAGACGATCGAAGCTCTTTCCAATATGGCTGACGATCTGATCGATCATCAGGAGACGGTCTTCGATGACATGGGAACGCTGCATCTGGACAAGGATGGTCACATCCGTGCCCAGGGTACGGAAGTCGGCGCCTTCGTCCGTCTCGATGATCTGGACAAGGGCACTGCCTACAAGGACATGGACCGTTCCATCTTCTTCAATCCGGAAAAGTCCAATGCCCGTGTCGTTCTTCCGGCCAGCGGCTATGATGTTGTGACGACGGACCAGAAGGTCGATATCTTCCTGTACGCCAACAACTATACGGACAAGCGGGGCATGCACCTGTTTACAACGAAGGAGGAGGCGGAGCCGGTCTTCATTCAGGGCAAGCGCTTCGCCCTCGGTACGACGCAGGAGAAGGGGCTGTCAACAACCTTCTTTGCCAATCCGTTCGGCCCGATGCAGAAACAGGAGAAGTGCCGCGTCCTGATTGACCGCATCTTCTCGGCTCTGTTTGATCAGGGCATTCCGGTCGGCGAAATCTATACGTGCCTCGGTCTTCCGGACAAGGGCGATCACGGCATTGAAAAAGCAGCGGAAGCCCTCGTGAACTTCGCACTGCTTGGAAAAACCGAAGAATCAAAAAAATAACTGTTGATAAAACACCGACCGGCATGACGCCGATCGGTGTCTTTTTACTTCATCATTCAAGGATAAGATTTCTCAACAGAACAGCTTCAACAATGACGATCGCCGGAATGCCGACCACAAAGTACCATTTCCGGGTTTTGTGGTGAAACAGGTACATACCCACCCAGGCACCGATCCCGCCGCCGATCAGGGCACTGAGAAACAGGGTGGCTTCCGGAATGCGCCAGCGATGATGTACCGCCCGCGACTTGTCGACCCCGAACAGAATCAGGGCAGCGATATTGACGATCACAAGATAGATTCGCATGAACAGCATCATAGCACATTGCACGCTGTGCTAAAATCGAGCCGTGGAACGCATAGAATCGTTGACCAACCGGAACGTAATCCGCTGGAACAGGCTTCATGAAAAAAAGGGCCGCGACGAAGCCGGCCGTTTTCTTGTGGAAGGAGACCATCTGATCACGGAAGCCATGAAGGCGGGTGTCGTGGAGACGATCATCACGGACGATGACGCTGATTTTCGTTTTCCCCATACCGTATCTGTATCCGCGGCGGTCATGAAGAAGCTGAGCCGCAATGTATCGGCGGTTCATCATATGGCTGTATGCCGGATGAATGAACAGGCGATCGTGAACAATCATCGTCTTCTGCTGCTGGACGGGATTCAGGACCCCGGAAACCTTGGCACGCTGATCCGGACCGCTGTTTCGTTTTCCTTTAACGGCATTTATCTTTCGCCTGACTGCTGCGATGTCTACAACGAAAAAACGATCCGCTCGACGCAGGGGGCTCTTTTTACGATTCCCTTTGTTCGAACGGATCTTGAAGATGCGGTTTCCAGGCTTCAGGATGCCGGCGTAACTGTCTATGCAACGGCTTTGGACGCTTCGATTCCCTTTGGTGAAGTTCAGGAAGGCAGTCAGATGGCATTCATCCTTGGCAATGAAGGACAGGGCGTTCATCCCAGGCTTCAGAAGCTTGCGGATCAGCGCATCCGCATCGAGATGCAGGGCTTTGAGTCGCTGAATGTTGCCGTTGCCGGCGGCATCGTGATGTACCGCTTCCGGGTTCAGTAGAATTTATATTCGAACCTTCGTTCGTCGGGATCGAGGGGCAGCTGTTCTTCGATCAGATGGTCGATGCGGATCCAGCGGTTTTCGGACTGAATGGCGGCCTTGAAGCGTTCGATGTCAATCGCTTCTCCCTGCACATAGATTTCGACATCACCGGTTTCAAGGTTCTCAACACTTCCGGTCAGATTGAACTGTCTTGCGTACATGGCACAGGTGCCCCGGAAACCGACACCCTGAACCCGTCCCTGCGCAAGCATACGATAGCGTTTCTTCATAGCATCACTGTAGCAGGATTGGAGATGAAATAGCATGTTTCTGCTGGCAAATAAAACAAATTTTGATCAGAGCTGGGCACAGGATTCGGTCGGTGAACTGCTGTATCCCGGCATGAAGGTCGGCATCCTTCCGCTGAGTGAGGATGAGGGATGGGCCTCGGATGCCATGGCCTACCGCGACCGTTTTTCCTCGGATAACGAATATCTGGAAGATATCAGGCGCCCGTTTCATGCCTATGGCATTCCTTCTTCGGCCCTGACGATGCTCGACTTTCATGATGGTCTGATCGGTGGTGTCAGTGATTTTGACGCTCTGTGCCTGATCGGCGACGATCCGGATGCCTGCATGAATGCGATCTTTGATCAGGGTCTGGAAGAGATTGTCAGGAACTATCAGGGTCTTGTCATCGGAATCTCGGCCGGTGCCGAAATCCTGTGCGACAGCTTTTTTCCGCTGCTGGAGGAAGAAAGCTACGAGTTTCATACCGGTCTTGATCTGTTCCATGGCGTCGATATCATGACTCATTATGAAGAAGATGCTTGGCATCTTGGGGCCATCATCCGGCGTCTTGAGGATGCGGGACGTCCCCAGATCATTCTTCCGGAGAACGGGGCGGTGATTCTGGATGGCGACCATTTTGATCTTCTCGGGGATGCCTTTGTGGCAGATGTCCCGGATTTAAACGAAATCTACAGTTTGTATCAAAGCATGATCGGCTGATTCTGCTATGATTCCGATGTAAAGGAAACGTTGTATGAAGAAAGTGCTCATTATGGTTAACCTCGTTGCAGGTACGGGGAGGGCTGCCTCGCTGCTGCCGGAAGTGCTGAACGGATTGGCGTCAAGGAACTGCGAAGTGACGGTATATCCGATCAATCCCGAGGCACATCTCAATGCCGAAGAGATCCTGAGGAAAACGGAGGGACGCTTTGACACGGTGCTGTGCATCGGTGGGGATGGAACATTGAACCATATGATCAACGGCATGATGGCACTTTCCCACCGCGTTCCCTATGCCTTCATTCCGCTTGGCAGCTGCAACGATTTTTCGAAAAGCCTGTATGGCGGAGCGGATCCGACGGTCGCGGACATCATTGGTGCCGTCACTTCCGGTTCTCCTTTTTTCTACGACATCGGCCGTTTCAACGAGCAGTACTTCAACTATGTGGCAGCGTTTGGCGCCTTTACGGATGTCAGCTACACGACGCGTCAGGATCTGAAGAATGTGTTCGGCTATGGCGCCTATGTTTTGAATGCGCTTGGTACTTTGCCCAATGGCCTTTCGACCCGTCTTCATGCAAGTGTGACCTGTGATGAGGGAACGGTTGAAGGGGACTATGCCTTCGGCGGCATCTGCAACTCCCGCTCGGTCGGTGGCGTACAGACGCCATGGCTTGCGGATGCACTGCTGACGGATGGAAAGTTTGAACTGATTCTTATCGATGCGCCGAACGATATCTTTGAGCTCAACGAGGTTGTTGCCGGACTGCGGCGGGGCGATACAAGCAATCCGCATGTGCATCTGTATCAGGGATCGCATTTCCGCTTTGTCTTTGATCAGGATGTCGCCTGGACGCTGGATGGCGAAGATGGCGGAAAGGTTACCCGGGCGGATATCAATGTGGAAGCCGGGGCAATTGCCGTTATGTTCAAAAACAAATAGCCACCTCTGGCAGGATTTGCTAGAATTGTGGCGTAAAAGCGATCACGAAGAGACATGCCGCCGTGAAAACGGATGAGAGAGGGATTCGGATGGTGAAAGAATCCTGCCGGGATAACGGAATGGTTTCACTCTTCCAGCGGGATTAATCCTCTCCGGGCGATTTCCGTTACAGAATCAAAATCAAGGTGCACGCGCTGCTGCGTGAACCAGGATGGTACCGCGTTACTGACGTTCCTGGATATGATTCGGGAACGTTTTTTATTGGAGGAAGGTATGACGACAGAAGAATTGCAGTCACAGGCAGTCAGGGAAATCGAAGCTGCCGGAAATCTGGAAGATCTCAAGAACATCCGCATCAAATATCTTGGCAAGAAGGGCCTTGTCCAGGATCTGATGAATGCGATGCGCGAGCTTCCCAAGGAAGAGAAGCCTGCCTATGGCCAGAAGGTCAATGTGTGCAAGCAGGCGATCGCAGGCGCTCTGGACGAGCGTCAGAAGGCATTGAGCGTCCTTGAGCTCAATAAACGCCTGGAAGAAGAGAAGATCGACATTACGCTGGCTGGCGATCAGCGCACGTACGGAACGATGCATCCGCTGATGATGATCCAGCAGGAGCTTGAGGATCTGTTCATCGGCATGGGCTACAAGGTTGCCGAAGGTCCGGAAGTGGAACAGGATTATTATAACTTTGAGCTTGCCAACATTCCGAAGGACCACCCGGCACGCGATATGCAGGATACCTTCTACATTGATCCCAATACGCTGCTGCGTACGCATACGACAGCCATTCAGATGCGTGAGCTCGAAGCGGCGCACGGTCAGCTGCCGATCAAGCTGATCTGCCCGGGCAAGGTGTACCGCCGCGACGACGATGACGCGACCCATTCGCATCAGTTCATGCAGTGTGAAGGTCTGGTCGTTGGCGAACATGTGACGCTGGCGGATCTCAAGGGAACGCTCAAGTTCATGGCGGACCGCATGTTCGGTGAAGGTCGCCAGATCCGTTTCCGTCCTTCCTACTTCCCGTTCACGGAACCGTCGGTGGAAGTCGATGTTTCCTGTCCGTTCTGCGGTGGCAAGGGCTGCTCCATCTGCAAGGGTTCGGGATGGATCGAAATCCTCGGCGCCGGCATGGTACATCCGCATGTGCTCGAGATGAACGGCTTTGATCCTGCAAAATGTTCCGGCTTCGCCTTCGGCGTAGGTCTGGAGCGTGTTGCCATGCTCAAATACGGCATCGATGATATCCGCAGCTTCTATACCGATGACAAGCGTTTCCTGAAGAATTTCAACCGGTTTGACTGAGCGGGAGGTGGACTGACATGAAACTGAGTTATAACTGGATTTCCAAATATGTAGATCTCAACGGTGTCACGCCCGAGCAGCTGGCTGAACGCATGACCAATGCCGGCCTGGAAGTGGAAGGCATTGAACGTCTGGCAGATGCGGACGGTCTTGTCATCGGCGAGGTCATGGAATGCGAAGATGTGGAAGGTACCCATCTCCATAAGACGCAGGTCAGAATTTCGGATACGCAGACGCTGCAGATTGTCTGCGGCGCACCCAACTGCCGCCGGGGATTGAAGGTCATCGTCGCCACGCCGGGGGCACGTCTTCCGGGCGGCGTGATTGAGGCGCGTCCGCTTCACGGCATCGAATCCAACGGCATGTTGTGTGCTCTGTTTGAGCTTGGCGTTGACAGGAAGACGCTGCGTCAGGAACAGATCGACGGCATTGAAGAGCTGCCTGCCGATGCACCGGTAGGTGAAAAGGATGTTCTGAAGTATCTCGGCCTCGATGATGTGATTCTCGATGTGTCTTTGACGCCGAACCGTGCCGACTGCTCGGCGATGTGGAACATGGCCGTGGAAATCGGCGCCATTCTTCACCGCAATGTAACGCTGCCGCAGTGCAAAGGGGCGGCGAAGGAAGGTTCGCCTTCGGATTTCAAGGTTGCCACAAAGACGGACAAGTGCTCCTGGTATCTCGGCAAGGTCATCAACCATGTCAAGGTTGGACCGAGCCCGAAATGGATGGCTGACTGTCTGCGTGCGGCAGGCATGAATTCCATCAACAATCTGGTTGATATCTCCAACTTTGTGATGCTTGAGACCGGGCAGCCGATGCATTTCTATGATCTTGCCAAGCTGCCGGTTCATGAAATCACGGTGGCCGATGATCGTGAGCTGACGATGACGGCTCTCGATGGTGCACAGTTTGAAATCAAGAAAGGCGATCTCTTGATTCTCAACGGCGATGAGCCGACCGGAATCGCCGGCGTCATGGGCGGCGAAGAATCGATGATCGATGAAAATACGAGCGGTCTTTTCCTGGAGGCGGCGCATTTCGATCATGCCTCGATTCGTCATACGTCGATTCGGCTGAACCTGATCACGGAAGCGGCAGCGCGCTTCACGAAGGAAATCGATATGACCGCCTGCCAGCGTGCGATGGATCGTGCCGTTCAGCTGCTGAAAGAATACGGCGGCGCCGACGGTATTGAGGAAACGGTGGAAGCGGGTCATTGTGATTACAGGCCGCTTGTCATCAAGGAGACGCTGTCGCATTGCAACGGCCTGCTCGGGACATCCTTTACGATGGATCAGATGGCGGAAACGCTGAAATGGCTGCATTTCAAGCCGGAAGTGGATGGCGATACGGTTACCTGCCACATTCCAAGCTGGCGCATTGACATGGAAGGGCCGGCCGATGTGGATGAGGAAGTCATCCGTCTGCTCGGCTTTGATTCGCTGGGCTATACGCTGCCGCAGCTGACGGCGACGGTTGGTCAGCTTTCGCCTGCGCAGCGTGCGCGCCGCAAGGTACGTTCCGTGGCGATGGCTTACGGTCTGAATGAAATCGTGACCTATACGCTTGTATCAAAGAAGTATGCAAAGGATACTTCCAATCCGCTTGGTGAAGCAATTGATCTTGCGATGCCGATGAGCGAGGCACGGACAACGATTCGTACGGGACTGATGAATTCCGTTCTGGAGTGCGTGCAGTACAATGAGGCGCATGGCAATACGGACAATAATTTCTATGAGATTTCCACGGTCCATGCCAAGGGCAGAAGGGATGAGCGTCTGGCTATCGTTCTGGATGGAAAGGTGCTGAATGATCCGCTGCATCATCTGGATCGCAATGGCGATTTCTACAGTCTCAAGGGGATTCTTCTGGATCTGTTGCAGGGATTCGGCATTGCGGGTGCCCGTCTTGACGTTAAGCCCAATGGGAAGGATACGGTTCACTATCATCCATACCGCAGTGCAGAACTGTGGCTGGATCATCAGTTCATCGGCCTTTTCGGCGAAGTTCATCCGACCTATGCGGCGCAGTTTGATCTGAAGCGGGTGGTATACGCGGAGGTGAGCCTGGAGGCGATCTACAATGCCAAAGTCGGCCACGTACGGTACGCTGCGCTGCCGAAGTTCCCGGGCGTGGAGCGTGATATTGCGGTTGTCGTTGATCGTAAGACAACGGCTGAAGAGCTGCTCAACTCGATCCGCAAAGAAGGAAAGAAGATGGTTGCTTCGGCAGAAATCTTCGATATCTATGAGGGCGCAAATCTTCCGGAAGGCATGAAGTCGGTCGCTCTCCATGTGGTATATCAGGCGGATCATACGCTGCGGGATGCGGAAATCGATGCCGTCCATTCGGCGATCGTTGAGCGTCTGAAGAAGGATCTGGGTGCTCAGCTGCGGGCCTGATACCCGGGAAAATGGGATAAACCCGTTCACAGTACGAATTCAGAAAAAAGGGGCTGTAACAGTTGAATGACTGTTATGGCTCCTTTTTCGGCGGTCTGATGTTAAAGAAGTTCAAGAAAGTTGAAATCCATGTTGATTAAATACATGCTTGCATGTATAATTAAGGTATGAAAAATGCTGATCTTGTTTTCGAAGGACCCGATCAGCGCACTTATTATAACGCTGTTCAGCTGGCCCTGCCTCTTAATCTCTTTATCAAAGTGCCTCAGGATGACACCCTTTATTCGTTTCTCGGTGCGGTGAAAGGAGTGAACTTCAGCCGTTATGTGAAACCAATCCGTTCGAATAACTCCCGCAGTCATGACAGAGGTATGCTCGTTAAAGTCATTCTCTTTGCCTACATGAATCGCATTTATTCCCTGGAAGATATCGTCCAGCACTGTCGGACCGATATCCGGTTCATCTATCTCTCTAATCAGGAAATGCCCAGTAAAATGGCCTTTTCGCGTGTGATGAATCAGCTCACTGAATCCATTGACAGCCTCATGAAGGATCTCAACCTGGATATTATCAACGAGACTGGAATTGATCCGAACACTCAGTTCGTAGATGGCACGAAGATCGAGGCGAATGCGTACAAGAATTCCTTTGTTTATAAGAAACGAATTCTGAATGCACGTGCAGATCTCTTCCGCGATATTACCAAAGCGGTCACCTCACTGAATCTCGCTTATGGGTACTATTACGAAACCAAAGTGAGATACTCTGCTTTGGAAATATGGTTCATCGTTCAGTATCTGATGGATGTCATGGTTCATGAAAACATTCAAATTCAGTACGGAAAAGGAAAGCGCAAGTCAGACATTCAGAAGCGGTATGATCTTCTGCTTGGCTACGCAATACGGCTCAGCGGCTATGAGACCTGGCTTTCTATCATTGGTGACAGGAACAGCTGCTCAAAGACGGATCATGATGCGACCTTCATGGCTACCAAATGGGATTATTACAACCGTTCCGGTGTAACACGCCCCTGCTATAACTGCCAGATCGCCGTTTCAGAGGGATTCATTGTAAACAGCGATATCTATCAGACGCCTGGAGATACGGTCACCTGGGAACCATTTATGGAGCGATTCCACAGCTTATACGGTTATTATCCCAGGGATCCGACGGCTGATGCCGGATATGGAGGTTATGACAATTATCTGTATAACATCCGGCATGGAATAAATCTGGTTCAGAAGTTCCCGATGTACGGCAAGGAACACGACAGAATGTTCAGGAAGAATCACCCATTTAATACATTCAACTGGGGTGTTGATAAAGATGGCTATCGGATCTGTCCGAATGGAAGAAAGTTCGATCATTATGACGGAGACAGAAGTTCAATTTCACGGGCAGGAAATCTGACCATTCTGCAGAATTATTCAGAGCCAAAACATTGCGAAGGCTGTCCACTGAGAGACAAATGTATACCGAAGTACAACAAGCGTGGATATCGTCAGAACAGCGTGAATGTTGTGGGTGAAGAGCTGAAAGCGGAAGCCAGAAAACAGCTGGATTCAGAGAAAGGAATCGAACTGAAAACCAAGCGCAGCGAGCAGGCGGAAGGTGCCTTCGGAGTGATTAAGGAAGACATGAGATTTACCCGATTCCATAGAAGAGGAATGAAAAACGTAAAAATGGAATTTCTTCTGGTAATCATGGGATACAATCTCCGCAAATATCACCACTGGCGTCTGACTGTGAAGAAGCCAGAGCAGAATTCACTGATGAACTAAAGCGAAAGACAGTAAGAAATTTTCATGGAACTAACAAAGATGTTTTTAATGCGTGCTGATTTGATACCGTCAGCCGCTTTTTCATATTGCCGGAGAATGAATGCTCGAGCACTATCATTCACCATGCAAGAAAAGGGGCCGTAGCAGCCTGAGCAGATTCTAAATATGCTCAAACTGTTACAGTCCCTTTTTCGTAAAGAAACAGTAAAATGAGCGGCGTGACAACTACGAAACAGCATAAATTCAAGGGGAAAATTCTGCTGACAAGCCTTGCCGCGGCGGCTGTGCTTGTCGCATGGCTGCTGAGAGCGAAGCAGGCTGAGACGGAATGGCTGTATACGAGTCAGGACTTTCATGATCTTCCTGAAAACAGCCTTGACGTTCTGGCGATCGGCTCCCAGCGGATGCAGACGATGTTCAATCCGGCGTCCTATTATACGGCATCGGGCTATTACAGCTATATTCTGCATGCGGACTGTGAGACGATGGCGGAAACGTATCTGGTACTGGAGGAGGCGTTGCGCACCCAGCATCCGTCGGTGGTGCTGATTGATGTGACGCCGATGCTGCAGCAGACCAGTGCCTGTGTTGTCGGCGATCATTCGGTGACCTATCAGGATTACGGTGAGGATATGGGTTATATCTTCCGTGATCCCGGCAGCTTTGATCCCAAGGAAATCAATACGTATTCGCTTGAAACGATGCCGACCCTGAGCAGTTCGCAGACCGGTTTTATTCTTGAAATTCAGGGGCTGTGCGAGCAGAATCAGATTACGCCGGTTTTTGTCAATCCTCCCTATGATCAGACAGAGAATGACTCCAACTGGCTGAGTGCGATCAGTGACTATATTCTGCGCAGGCATCTGACGTTCATCGACTGCAATACGCTGGCGGAATCCACAGGCTATCAGATCAATCTCGATGGTTCACGCTATATTTCCAATACCTGGGGCGCCGAGATTATGACGAATGCCATCGTGGAACAGACAGCGGATCTGGTAGAGAATCATAAGTCCAATTCGCTTCTGGAAGAGCGGCTCAGTCGTCTTGTGGACAAGACGGAGAAGGTTTTGTTTTCGGAAGACAATCCGGATGTGAACCGGATGCTGGAGTATGCGGAGCGCTATCCGGTGATTACACTGGTGCGCTATAACGCCAGCTCTCTGTCCTCCCTTCCGGAAGATGAGGAGTGGCTGTTTACTAAGCTGGGGCTGGATTTTTCACGTACGGCAAGCCTGTTTGCAATTGTTGATCACGGCAATGTGGTGCAGTCATCCCCGCAGCCGTTTTCGGCGAATTACCTTGGTTGGTCGATTGACTTCGAATCACTTCAGATTATGCTGAACGATGATGCACTGGATAATCCTCAGAACGGTCTGCAGGTCGTGTTTCTCGACAATGATTCGGCCGGCAGCGATCCTCTGATCCGTTCTGTGCAGGCCCGTATGACGGAAGACGGACTGTGGAAGCGGGGCTGTGAAGGCTACAGCTGCCAGCTCAACCAGTAATACCTGCTGTTCCTTCGCCGGTGGATATCCGCCGGCTTTTCTTTTTTTTCATTACCGCTTGAACGAGGCTATAGATGAATGCTGCAACGCTGATGCCAAAAGATACTTTCTGCAGCAGAGTGCCCTGATAAACCACAAGATAGGTACCGGGCTTGTCGGTTCTGGCGGCGATCATGCCCTGAATCTCAGAAACAGGAACTTCGCTGCGTTGATCCCCGTCAAGATAATAAACGCGATAGCCTTTGTACCAGGTGATGGGCACAATGGTCAAGGTTCCGGCATCTGCGGAGGTTATTTCAAACTGTTTTCCTTCTGCCGTTTTTTCAAGGGTGGCTTCGGGAACATAGCTTCTAAAATCCACGGAGGAGATCGGCAGATAATCGCCGCCCGCAAGCTGTGTGCGCATGTAGGTTGCACTGTAATACGGATCAATCATCGTTCCGTCGATCAGAAAGCTGTCCCGAGTATAGGAATGAATCGTAAAGACACGGGAATAGACGCCGGAAAGACGTACGCTGCCATCGATGGCGATCAGCAGTGTCAGAATCAATGATGCTGTCCTTTCATGAGGGATGGAGAGAATCCGGTCAATTCCGATGGCACAGGGGATGGCAAGCAATGCACAGGCCAGCATTTCAAGACGCCATGGGAACTGAAGGATGCCGAGAAACTGCATATGGTCCCAAGGGGCAATTTCCAGCGGCAGTAACATCCCTGCATAGCCTGCGATCAAAGAAAAACGCAGAAACGAAAAATCCGTTCCTGCCTTCTTCCCGATGGGCAGCAGACTAAGCAGCGGCAGGACCATTAACAGATAGCCCGGATTCAGCGTCATCTGCTGTCCCGAAGCCATCCCGTAACCTCCGACACCAAACTTCAGTCCATACTGCAGAAACTCAGGCAGCGTCAGTGCAGAAGACGCAAGGTTCATCGATGATGCATAGTAGTCGAGATAGTAGTCATCTGCCTTCAGCTGTTCGAGCATTGGCAGAGTAAACCATGCACTCAAAAGAAAGGCGAGGACAGCTGCCCTTGCAAATGCGGATACAGACCGTTCCGTCAGGCGGCGATGGAAGATGATGCAGATCAATAGAAACAGGACAACGCCCATGGCGAAAGCCAGATTATGGGAAAACACCAGGCCGCAAAGCCCGATCGTAAAAGCGGCGATAGAGTCGTTCTTTTCAAAGAGTATTTCATAAATACCCTGCAAAAGAACCGGCAGAAAGGCCATCGCAAGCACTTCGCCAAGCGCGCCCCGTACATAGACATCCGTCATCCGGTAACTGGCAAGAATGTAGACGGCTGCGGCAAGAAGGGAAGCGACAGGGTTCTTTGTGATGTGATTCAGAAATCCCGCCATCGTCCGGCAGGTCAGCCACGAAGAACAAAGGATCAGTGCCACCCAGCAATAGGAAAGCGGCAGTCCCAGTACATGAAGAAGCGCAAACGGCCACAGGAACAGGTTGCAGTAGAACAGCGGACTGCCATAGCCGTAGCCTCCGTTCTGGTCTGGAAAAATCAGGGGATAAAGGTTGCCTTCCCTGATGCTTTCACTCATACTCTGAATCCGGGCAAGATGAAAGAAGGTGTCCATCTCGATGCCCACAGCATCTTTGGCAAGATAGGGCATCGTAAAGATGACCGCTGTAATCAGGGATCCGATGATCAGAAAACGCTTTTCATGCCTCATCCGAAGTACCAGGAAGGCAGCCATTCAAGGAATTTCATATAGCTCTGCGGAGCTCCGAATCCTGCGGTTGCCGGCAGGAAGAGGAAGAAGAGAACGATGCATACGGCAAGATACAGCAGCACCCATGCATAACTGCTGCGGCTCTTCTTCAGCTGGCTGCGGATTACATATACAATCGCCATCAGCATGAAGAAGCTCGTCGGATAGAAATGATAGGAGAAGACGCAGCGGTTCACAAACAGCACCCATGGCAGCAGCGCTGTCAGATAGCCGATTGAAATGATCCAGGCACTTGGTGTACGCTTGCGGATCGCATCATAGAACACGATCGGGACACACACGAAGCCGAACCAGCTGATCGCCGGATTGGTGAAGCAGGAAATGGAATGATACACACCGTTGCGCGACAGACGGCCATAGTACCAGATCGGCCGGATATCAAGAATCCACTGATACCAGTAGGACTGGTAGGGATGCGTCGCCTTCAGATTGATGTGGTAATGGTACATGTAGCTGTTCTGTGAAATGACATTGGCAATACTCCAGCCATCGCGCCATACCGGGCACCACATATAGGAAACCCAGTAGATGACTGCCGGAATGAAGATGAAGAACACGAAACAGATCCCGATCGTTTTCCAGAAACTTCTGCGCCAGCTTTGAAGAATATGATCAGCCAGATTCTTTTCTTCCTGGCTCCATTGATTCCGGTCGCTCAGACTTGCCTTTGCCGCCTGACGGTACTCATACCAGCGGCGGATCAGATTCGTAAACAGAAGAATCGCAAGACCGATGGCGCTGTAGCAGGCGGTCCACTTGGTCGCAATGCCCAGTCCCATGCAAAGGCCGGAAAGGAACAGCAGCTTCCACGTCTTCGTTAACGGCGTATCGTAGAAGTTTGTCTGATAGTAGCGGACCATGAACAGGAACATGGCCAGAATCCAGAACACTGAGAACGGCTCCAGCGTCGCAATCCGCGACGTCGTCAGATGCATGAACTCTACACTTAACAGCAGGGTACCGATCACCGCGGAACGGCGTTCATGGAACGTATTCTTTACCAGCGCATAGAACAGCGGCAGAAGAAGGATGCCTGTAATTACGCCCGGAAGACGCCATGCAAACGGGTTCATGCCAAGGAAATGAATGCTCAGAGCGATCAGACTCGTTCCCAGCAGCGGATGCACCGTCGCATACATGAATTCCTGGTTTGCGATCTCCCACGCATTGCGCGGATGATATACCTCATCGAAATAGCTCTCATAGCGATAGTCCGGATCAAGCGCCACCTTGTTCTGCTCATCAATCAAGAGCGTTGCAGGGTAGGCACTGTCTTTTCCCGGATCCTCATAGACCGAAACCGGAAGAAGTTTCTCTTCCCCATAGGCCTTGAAGCCGATCTCCGTAAGCGTATCATTTGCGTCAACGGACGTGAGACGGATATAGCGGTAATCCCAGTCACCGCTCTCGATATGATACTGATAAATCGACCCGTCGCTGAGTGTCTCAAGAATGGTCCATGTACTGAGATCGTTGGAACCTTCAATCACGATGTTATGGGTACCGATCTGCAGCGACGACAGGTTCGCATTGTTATCACCTTCACCATAGATCGAATAGATGCTGTCAAAATGGGTGCCCTCCGTCAGCTCGAAAATAATCGTCTCGGGAGTGGAAGCCGGCTGCCAAGTCGTTGAAGGAAAAACCATCGTACCAAGCTGCCAGAAGCTGACGATGCCATAGAGCACCATCAGAAGAACAATCCAGAACGCATCCCGCTTCGTATAGCGTTCCTTCCTTATAGATGGACGGAACCAGGGAAGATGCGGATATTCCACAGACTCTTCTTTTTTCTCTGCTTTTTTGGAATGTGAAGGAATGAAGCGGAACACAACAAAGACAGCAACAGCCGCCCCCGCCAACACCAGCAGCAGCTTCAACAGCTCGCTGTCCTTCAAATACGTATAGCTGAACGAATCCATAAATCCTTCCTCTTTGTACCAAAGTATTATACTGAAACCATGCGATTTGTGATCTGTCCTCTGTACCAGGAAGCGGCACCTTTGATTGAACGGATGCAGCTTAGACCGGCCGGAACCTGTGTACGCCATCCGGTCTATGAGGGTGAAGATATCCGCCTGTTTTTATGCGGATACGGATCTCTCGAGGCTGCGGCGTCGGTTTCCGCCTTTCTCGGCCAGTCCGCTGCCACGGAACGTGACTGGTATTTTCTCTATGGAAGTGCCGCCGGTATCACACGCGACGATGGCATTTACCAGCTGAACCGCATCCGCTCTCTTGACAGCGGGCGCGACTATTATCCGTCACTTTATCTCGATCTTCCCTCCGCATCCGTGACCTGCGGATCAACGGTCCTGAAAGACAACAGGGAAGGAATATCCAGCGATCTTTATGACATGGAAAGCGACGGCATCCTGCAGGCGTTTTCATTGTTTGCGGATGATTCGCACCGGCTGCTGCTGCGGTTTGTCAGCGATACGGGAAAGGAAGAAATATCTCCAAAGATGCTGCAGGATGTTTCATCTAGCTATGCCGGTACTTTCATCGATGCCATGGATGCCCTTGTGCCTCTGGTGACTTCCGTAGAATCTTCCATCCTCTGGACCAAAGAGGACCAGCGCCTCGAAGATCAGCTTGCCGATCATCTTCATGCCAGCATCACGATGCGCCGGCGGCTTCATCAGCTGTTGATCTATGCCCGTGCCTCCCATCAGGATCTCTCTTCATTTGAAAATTTGCAGGCAAAGGACCGTGCCGAAGGAAAGGAGATGCTCCATGAGCTCAGTGACCGGCTTGCGGCCAAGATTTAAGACTATTTATGTGGAGCAGGGGATTGCCTGCCATCCAAGGACCGGAAAGATCCTGTCCCGTTTTCCCGATGCCGAAATCATTCCCGTTTCTGCCTATACCGATGTCTTCAACCGCCCTCATCAAAACCGCCGCGTCCAGCAGAACAGTCAGGCTCTGATCCTTGCGGAAAAGAAGGGGACACGGCTCTATCCCTCCGCTCCCGTCTGCCAGGATTTCGGCCACGCATTTCAGGTTTGTTCCTGTGTGCTGAACTGTGTCTTTGACTGCGACTACTGCTGGCTCAAGGGGATGTTTGATTCCGCCTATCTCGTTGTTTTTGTTAACTGGGAAGACTTCTTTCAGGAAGCAGAGACTTTGCTATCAACGTCGCCGCTGTATCTTTCACTTGCCTATCAGTGTGACCTTGTTCCCTTGGAGCCATGGCTTGGCTGTATCGAAGCCTGGGCGTCGTTTGCCAAAGATCATCCGGATCTTTGGATCGAAATCCGGACAAAGGCTGCTTCAACCGCCGTGTGGGACCATCTTGAGGCACAGGAGAACCTGATTCCTGCCTTTACTCTTTCGCCGGATGAAGTGATCTTGGCGTACGAACATGGTACGCCGTCACTTTCGCAGCGGCTTTCGGCGGTTGGCTTCTGCATGGAGCGGGGCTACAACGTGCGACTGTGTCTGGATCCGCTGCTTTATGTCCCCGACTGGCAGAAAGCCTATGGCTCCATGCTTGATTCAATCGTGTCCATGATTGATCTTTCCCATGTCCGCGACATCAGCCTTGGAACCTTCCGGATCTCGCTTTCCTATCTGCACCGCATGCGTGCACAGAATCCATCCAGCGCTCTGCTGCAGTATCCCTATGAAAGCGTCAACGGCTATGCAAGACTCCCCAAACAAATGAGAGCTGCGATGGAAGACTGGATGGTAGAGCGTCTAGCGCCATACATACCCCAAGAGAAGATATTTCTGGAGAATAATGAAGAATGAGCACAACGCAGAAAACAGATGAAAAATATGCCCTCGTCACCGGTGCCTCCGGATCGATTGGTCAGGCAATTGTTGAGATGCTGCTGAAGGATGGCTGGCAGGTATACGGGACCGGCAGAAGGGAAGAGCTTCCTCCCCTTGATGAATCCTTCGTTTCTTCCCGTTTTCATTATCGTTCGATTGACCTGTTGGATGAGGATGCGATGAGACGGGTGGATGCGTTTGTGTCCGGGGTTCCGATATGCCTGATCATCAATAATGCCGGCTGCGCATACTATGGCATGCATGAACAGATCAGGGACGAACAGATTGATGCCATGGTGCGCGTCGATCTTGAAGTGCCGATGCTGATAAGTAGAAGATATGTCAGTGCTCTGGCGCAGCGTCATGGCTGGCTGATCAATATCTCCTCGGCCTGTGCCCTGGGGCCGGCTGTCAAAGGGGCTGTCTACGGTGCATGCAAGGCGGGACTTCTCCAGTTCAGCCGCAGTCTTTTTGAGGAATATCGAAAAAGCGGTCTGCGCGTCAGCTGTATCCTTCCGGATCTTACGGCAGGGGAGCTGTACCGGAATGCGGATTTTGAACCAGCCGTCGGGTCCTTGAAGCCGTCGGATGTGGCGGACGCGGTGCATACGGTTCTTCATGCAAGAGAAGGATCTGTCGTGAAATGTATCGAGTTACAGCCGCAGATGGCACAGATTGTCAAAAAGAAAGCGCTTTAGATGGCGCAAAGAGATGGAAGCCGACAATGCGGTGGTATAATCACGATGTTTACAAAAGGGGGTAAACATTTATGAAGAATGGTTCTTCGACACGTACCATCGTTGCGACCGGTCTCGGTGCGGCACTGTTTCTGGTTCTGTTCATGTTTGTCAAGATTCCTTCACCGGTTCCTGAGACAAATCTGCAGATCGCATATGGTATTTCCGGTTTCTTCGCAGCTCTCTATGGCCCTGTGTGCGGCTTCCTGGTTGCGTTCATCGGCCATGCGCTGAACGACTTCATCTCCTACGGTTCGCCATGGTGGAGCTGGATCATTGCGTCCGGCCTGAGCGCTCTGTTCACTGGCTTCTGCTATAAGAAGGTTGCGCCGGCTGTTGAGGATGGCAGATTCGGTGCAGCTGAAACAAAGGGCTTCCTTCTCTGGACTGTGATCGGTCATGCGGTTGCCTGGCTCGTTGTTGCGCCGGTGCTTGATATCGTTATTTACGGCGAGGCGGCAAACCTTGTATTCACGCAGGGTGCGGTTGCCTTCGTTTTCGATGTCATTACCGCTGCTGTCGTTGGTCTGCTGCTGCTGAAGGCTTACGCTTCGACCAAGGTCGGCAAGGGAACGCTGTCCAAGAAGGACTGACGTTCAGAGCATTATTGCTGTAACAGGCGGGCTTTGTGCCCGCTTTTTATGTTCCCGGCGGCAATGACCGTTATAATAGTACCGTTCACAAAAAGGGGTACCTATGGATGAACCTGTAATTGAGTTCCGTCACTTCGGCTTTCAGTATTATGCCCAGGCGGAGCCGACGCTTTACGACATCAACCTGACCATTCATCGTGGCGAAAAAATTCTGATTGCGGGACCTTCGGGATCCGGCAAATCGACGCTTGGCCACTGCATCAATGGTCTGATTCCAAATTCCTACCGCGGAGAAATGACAGGGGAGCTGATCGTGGACGGCATCAAGGCACCTGCGTCGCTGTTTGAACTTTCGCGCAAGGTAGGTACGGTGCTTCAGGACTCGGACGGTCAGTTCATCGGTCTCAGTGTTGGCGAGGATATTGCCTTTGCGCTGGAAAATGACAACGTTGAACAGGGCGAAATGAAGCGGCGGGTAGATCGAATTGCGAAGATGGTCGGGCTTTCGGATCTGATCGGCCAGAATCCGCATGAACTTTCCGGTGGACAGAAGCAGCGCTGCTCGCTTGCCGGTGTCATGGTCGATGATGTTGATATTCTTCTGTTTGATGAGCCGCTGGCCAATCTGGATCCATCGACAGGCAAAGTGGCGATTGAGCTGATTGATGATCTGTGCGGCGATGGCAAGACCGTGATCATCATTGAACATCGTCTGGAAGATGTTCTTCATCGCCATGTGGACCGGATCGTTCTGGTCAATGATGGCCGGATCATCATGGACGATACGCCGGACAGGGTGCTCTCCAGCAATCTTCTGATTGATCACGGGATCCGTGAGCCGCTGTATCTTACGGCATGCAAGTATGCCGGCGTGAAGATTGAACCGGAGATGCATCCGGAAAGCCTGGATGAGATGGACGTGAATGCGGTGCGCAGGCCGCTGCAGGAATGGTACGATGCCAATCAGGTTCGCCCGGCGCCTGTCAACGAGAAGCCGCTGCTCGAGATTCAGGACGTTTCGTACAGCTATGACGGTGTGAAACCTGTTCTTTCCCATATTTCGGCGACGATTCATGAAGGTGAAATGCTTAGTATCGTTGGCAAGAACGGTGCGGGCAAGTCGACGCTTTCCAAGATCCTGACCGGCTTCATCAAGGAAGATTCCGGAAAGGTACTGATGAACGGCGAAGACCTTTCTGTCCTGACTGTCAGTGAGCGTGCAGAGAAGATCGGCATCGTTCTTCAGAATCCGAATCAGATGATTTCCAAGTCGAAGATCTTTGATGAAATCGCCTTCGGTCTGCGTGTGCGAGGCATCGACGAAGCAGAAGTAGACCGCCGCGTCAGCGAGGTGATGAAGATCTGCGGACTCATTTCCTTCAAGGACTGGCCGATTTCGGCACTCAGCTACGGACAGAAGAAACGGGTTACGATTGCGTCAATCCTGGTTCTGAATCCAAAAATTCTGATTCTCGATGAACCTACGGCGGGACAGGATTATCGTCATTATTCGGAGATCATGGAGTTCCTCAAGTCGCTGAACGAGAAGGGACAGACCATTCTTCTGATTACCCACGATATGCACCTGATGCTTGAGTATACGGAGCGGGCGATTGTGCTGTGCGACGGTCAGGTGGCTGCGGATGAGAAATCCTATGAAGTGCTTTCGGACCGCGTGCTGACGGAGAGGGCAAATCTCAAGATCACTTCGCTGTTTGAACTGGCTGAGAAGGCGGGCATTGAGGATCCGCGCCGCTTTGTTGAGTGCTTCATTCATTACGATGAGAATGTTCGCAAGGAGAGCTTATGAAACTGAAGACATTTTCCTTTGCGCAGCTGGATACGTTCATCCACCGGCTGAGCGGTGTGACGAAGCTGATCTGCTTTCTTCTGATGACGAGTGCCGTCATGTTTACCTACGATATCCGTGTGATCATCGGCATCATGGTGTTTTCCTACATTCTGATGCGCATTGCCAGGATCCGCTTTTCGCAGGTGCGTCTGATGTTTGTCTATGTCTTTATCTTCCTGATTGCGAACTTCATCCTGACGTTTCTGTTCAATCCGAGATACGGTACGGAAATCTATGGTACGGAACATGATCTGTTTACCTTCGGTGGCCGTTACATTCTGACGCAGGAGCAGCTGTTCTATCAGATCACGAAGTTTTCCAAGTATCTGTCCGTGATTCCGCTCGGCATCATTTTCATTCTTACAACGAATCCGAGTGAATTCGCCTCTTCGCTCAATGGCATCGGAATCAGCTATAAGGTGGGAATGTCACTGTCGCTGACGCTGCGGTATTTTCCGGATGTGGCGGATGACTTTCAGGCAATCCGGCTGGCCCAGGAGGCACGCGGTCTCGATATGTCAAAGAAGGCGAGTGTCTCGAGCCGTCTCAAGAATACGAGTGCCATTCTGGCGCCGCTGCTGTTTACGACGATGGACCGTGTCGATCTGATTTCCAATGCCATGGATCTGCGGGGCTTTGGAAAGTCAAAGACGCGTACCTGGTATGCGCGCCGGCCGCTTGGCAAGGCGGATTACGTGTCGATCGCTGTGTGTGCGCTGGTCCTTGCGATTTCGCTGTATATTCGTTTCGCCGTCAACCATTCGTTCTATTACAACCCGTTTATCTAAGGAGGATATTCCGATGGAAATCATTAAGCCGTTAAAGGGAATGCTGGTCTTTCAGACCGATTTCGGATATAAGGAGACATCCGTCTCCGCTATGTACGGTGTTGCCAAGTGCGTGGACAGATCTCTGGAGCTGATCGACAGCACCCATGAGCTGCCGCCGTTTGATATCTGGAGCGCATCATACCGGCTGTTTCAGTCGATCCGCTTCTGGCCGAAAGGTACGATCTTTGTGTCGGTTGTTGATCCGGGCGTAGGGACGGCGCGCAAAGCCTGTGTCGCCTATACAGGAGACGGGCATTATGTCGTGACGCCGGACAACGGCTCCCTGACACATGTTGCCCGTGACAGCGGCATCGTCGCAGTGCGTGAGATCGATGAGACAGTCAACCGTCTTCACGGCTTCGGCACCGATGAGACCAGTGTGTTCCATGGCAGGGATCTCTTCGGTTATTGTGCAGCTAAACTGGCGGCGGGAAAGATCACCTTTGAAGAAGTGGGACCTGCCTATGATCCGAAGGATGTTGTGACATTTGTTATTCCGGAAGCGAGCGTAACAGACGGAAAAGCGGAAGGCATCATCGAAATCGATGACACCAACTTCGGCAATCTCTTTACCAATATTCCGACAAAGCAGATGCTTTCCCACGGCTTTGGCTATGGAGAAACGGTTCATGTCAGAATCAGCCACGGCATCACGGCATTTGAGGAAGACATTCCGTTTGAAAAAACGTTTGGAGATGTTAAGGTCGGTGAACCTGTGCTCTACAACAATGAGCTGATGAAGGCTTCGCTGGCTGTATGCCGCGGATCGTTTGTAGAGAAGTATCATGTCGGTTTCGGTCCGGACTGGCGTGTGGAGCTCGTTGAGAAATGAAACCGATCATTGTTCTGCAGACGGATTTTTCCGAGACCTGGGGCGCCGTTTCCGAGATGAAGGGCGTCATCAAGATCGTGGACCGCGAACTTGAGGTGGAGGACAGCTGCCACGAGATCAAGTGCTTTGATCCCTGGGAGGCTTCGCTTGCCCTGGATGCGATCGAGCCATACTGGCCGAAGGGAACGGTGTTCGTGTCGGTGGTTGATCCGGGTGTCGGTACGTCGAGACGTGCCTGTGTCGCCCTGCTGAAGGATGGTAGCTATGTCGTGACACCGGACAACGGAACTCTGACGCATGTGAAACATAACGTTGGCATTGCCGCTGTACGTGAGATTGATGAGACAGTGAACCGTTATCATGCGCGGGAAAACGTGTCAGTCTTCCATGGCCGCGATCTCTTCGGTTATTGTGCAGCGAAGCTGGCTTCGGGCATCATTGACTTTGAAGGCGTCGGGCCGCAGTATCCGGTCGAGGAAACCGTTGAGTGCGAAGAGTATTCGATGAGGCCCGTGATCCGTGACCATTATGCGGAAGGTTTCCTGATGACGGGAGTCAAACATTTCGGCGGCGTCGAATTCAACATCACAAACCAAGAGTGGGGCACAACTGGCTTTCAGCTCGGCGATCGCGTGGAAATTACCATCGCAAACAAGGGTAAGACTTTTTTCCATCAGGCTGTTCCCTATGAGAAAAGCTTCGGCTTTGTCGCAAAGGGGGATCCGGTTCTCTACTGTGGCTCCTCGATGTATCTGAGCCTGGATCTGAACAGTGCCAGCTTCATGGATGCCTATGGCATCGATACGGGGAAAGACTGGACAGCCATTCTGAAGAAGGCGGAATAATCAATGGAGGCATTGCCTCCATTTTTATGTGCCGGGAAATCCTCCTTGATCTTCAAAGGGTTTGTGATATCATTAAAAAGCGTCAAAAATCAGGATCACTTTTGAGACCACGTGCAGGAATACCCAAGTGGTTGAAGGGGCAGGCTTGGAAAGCTTGTAGATCGGTAACACGGTGCCAGGGTTCAAATCCCTGTTCCTGCGCCATATGTAAAGAAGCCGCATAACAATGCGGTTTTTTTATTTTCCTGGCACCATTTTTCCCGGCACTTAGCGTTTGCATCACTTCGCTGTCTGTTTTGGAAATGGTTATTAGCGTGTTATTTAGAATTATAAAAAACGTCCATCATGTATGAACGTTCTTCTCTATCGGGTGATCAGGCATCAAACGGCGGCTCATCCACAGGTTTGGGAAGGTGCAGAAGTTTGCTGCAGCGCTTCTCACCTTTTTCGGCTCTGTCCAGATCCTTTGCACATTCTGCGTCGCCGGCGTTATTCATGCGGTCAAAGAATCCGTCTGCCGCAAGGCTGTAACATTTGTAGGCAGTCTTGATATCCCTGGCGACACCAATCCCATTGAACAGACAGTCTCCGACCCGGAGATAAACACCGGCTGCCTCCCAGGCATCGGGCGACATCTGAAGAAGATTGAGCGCCTGAAGATAGTACTGGCTTGCCGTAATGGAATTCTTCGGCACAAGGCCGTCGATTCCTTTCTGATAGAAATCGCCGATCTTCAGCGTCGCAAGAATGTTGCCCTGCGCCGACGCATCTTCATAGCAGTCAAGAGCCGTTTCATAGCTTCGTTTTGTCCCGCGCCCAAGCTCATAGCAGCGGCCAAGACACGTCTTTGCCCGCACATTGCCCATAGATGCGGCTTTCTGAAAATACTGAAATGCCTCTTTATAATCAACTTTGACACCGATTCCGCGATAAAACGCTTCGCCGATCGCCGTCAGAGTCTCATCCTCATTCCGTTTTACTTCTTCGTTATTATCCATATTGCCATTGTAGCACGGGCGCCCGCTTCTTCCGATTGCGGCAGAAGCAGGCGAATGCGTATAATCAATGGTATATGAAACCATTCTACTTTCATTGGAAGGGACACCGCTACAAGGTGCAGCCGGCAGGCGTAATCCTCCTGGTTGCTGTTCTTGTCATTGCCGTGTGCCTGATTCTTCTGCCAATCGTGAACCGTTCCCGTGCCTCAATGGCCAAGCCTGCACAGTCTACGGCCGAGGCAACCTATGATGCGGCGGCGAATGTCATCGATGTCACGAAATATGAAGGAACCATTCTTGCCGAAACCCAGGATGCGGGTCAGGACTACATTGACTCCACCTTATTCCTGGGAGATTCCAATACGGCCCGTTTCATGCGGATCACAGGCGAAGACGGTTCCACCTTCACCACCAAGAACAATACGATCGGAGTCGTGGGCATGGGCATTGATGCCATTTCCACACTCAAGTGTATGCAGTTTTCAACCGGCACTTTTACGATGCCGGATGCCGTGAAGATCCTTCAGCCGCAGCGTGTCATCATCACGTTTGGAACCAATAATCTCAGCGGCTCGTCTACCGATGCCACCTCGTTTATCGACCGCTATTCGGCGCAGATTCAGAAAATCGAAGATGCCTATCCTTCACTCGACATCATCGTCAACAGCATTCCTCCGGTTGCGAAAAACCGTACCTATACCAATGTCACAATGACGCAGATCGATGCCTACAACAAGGCGATCGCCACCATGTGCCAGGACAAGGGCTGGAAATATCTGAACAGCGCTGAAACCCTGAAGGATTCTTCCAGCGGCTATGCAAAGGAAGGGTATACCATATCGGACGGTCTCCATCTTTCGACCCAGGGGCTGACGGCTCTTTTCACCTACATCCGCACCCATGCCTGGATCACGGAGGACGACCGGCCTAAGCCTCTGGCCGCGATTCCGACGATTGTCGGCGTACCGGACGGTCTGATCCGTACCGATCCTTTGACCAATGAAGACTTTACGGAAAATCCGGCAACCGAAGGGGATACCTCTACCGAAAGCGGGTGTCTCGGTGCATATGGAACCTGGGACGCGACCACATCGACCTGCACCTGGCCGACGCCGACTCCATCTGCAACAGCCGAACCAACGGCACAGTCAACCGCGGCATCTTCAACGGCCGCTTCGGATAACTCAACAACAGAAAATACAACACCGACCTCACCGCCGCCTTCGCAGCCGGCATCATCCTCGCCAGCGGATTCAACGGCGCCGACGGAAACAACTTCGCCAGCCAGTACGGAATCTCCGGCAGCACCGACGAGCAGTCCCGCAGCTTCCGAACCTGCCCAAGCCGCCGGTGCGAAGGGAACTACAGTTACAGCGGAGGATGCGGCAGAAACAGCTCCCTCCGCTTCTGTCTCTGCTGCGGAAACGATTCAATGAGAACCGGTTTCGATTCTGTTTCCATGAACGAATGTAAGCGCTATAATTTACGCAGCAATTTTAGGAGAGCACATCATGAGATATGACGCAGTGATAATCGGCGCAGGGATTACGGGGTCCCTGATTGCCCGCAGCCTGTCGCGCTTTCAGCTGAAAGTTGCCGTTCTGGAGAAGGAGAATGACATTGCCGATGGGGCGACCATGGCCAATTCCGCCATCGTCCATACCGGCTACGATCCCGAAGACGGCACGATGAAGGCAAAGATGAATGTCCGCGGCGCCCGTCTGTATCCCGATCTCTGCAAGAATCTCGGCTGTAAATATCAGGTCGTCGGTGCCTATATTGCCGCAACGAGCCCCGAAGAAGAGGAACACCTCAAAGTGCTGGCAGACCGTGCCGAGCGCAGGAAGATACCCTATGAATGGCTGAGCGGCGACGAGGCAAGACTCGAAGAACCCAACCTCAACGATTCCGTAACCAGGGTTCTTTCCTTCCCTACAACAGCGATTATCTATCCATGGGAAGTGGCAATTGCGGCCATGGAGAATGCCGTTAACAACGGCGTCGAACTCCATCTGAATACGCCGGTCACGGCTATCGAAAGCCATTTCGGCAGCTACACCGTTTACTCCGGTGACAAGGAGTTTGAGGCGACGGTTGTCATCAATGCGGCAGGTGTATGCGCCGATCAGATTGCGCGCATGGTATCCACCGATCCCGGCTTTACAATGACACCGAAGAAGGGCGAATACTTCGTCATCGACCATAATATTGAATTCGTGCACCATGTCATCTTCCCGGTGCCGGGTGCGAAAGGAAAGGGCGTCCTGGCGGTTCCGACGGTCTATAAGAATACCCTGATCGGTCCGAACAGTGACTATATCGCCAGCACGACGGATACCGGATCCACCTTCCAGGGAATGGATTACGTTCGCTCCATGATTACAAAGACGATGCGCAGCGTTCCTCTGCAGTACAGCATCCGCAACTTTGCCGGACTCCGTCCGTCTTCCTCCAGTTCTGATTTCATCATTGAAGAAGCCAAGGATGCGCCCAACTTCATCAATGTTGCGTCCATCGAGTCTCCGGGCCTTGCCAGTGCCCCGGCCATTGCCGAATATGTGACCGGTGAACTGCTCAAGGGCAAGCTTGACTTTACGGAAAATCCGGATGCCGTCATGACAAGGAAACGTCCCCTCGTCATGAATGAGCTCAGTGACGAAGAAAAGGCGGCTGCCATCAAGGCCAATCCCCTCTATGGAAAGATCATCTGCCGCTGCGAAGAAGTAAGCGAAGGAGAAATCGTCGACTGCATCCACCGCACCTGCGGCGCCACAACCGTCAAGGGCGTAAAGAAACGCGTGCGTCCGGGGATGGGCCGCTGTCAGGGCGGCTTCTGTGAGCCGCGTGTCGTCGGCATCCTTGCCCGTGAGCTGCACAGGGATCCGACCGCAATCGTCCTCGATGGCCTTGAATCAAAGATTCTGGAACAGGAGAACCGTTAATATGCGCAACTATCAGGCAGTCATTATCGGAGCCGGGTGCGCCGGTCTTTCGGCCGCAGCGAACCTGAAGAAAAAAGGCATCGAAGATATTCTTCTGATTGAAAAGGACAGTGAGCCGGGAGGAATCCTGCTCCAGTGCATTCACAACGGATTCGGCCTGCAGACGTACCACGAACAGCTCTCCGGACCCGAGTATGCGGAACGGCTGGCCGTCGAGGCCCGCCAGCAGAACGTGGAAATGAAATTCAATACGATGGTCATGGAAATTACCCGGGACCGTCATATTACCTATGTCAATTCCGAAGAGGGCTATACAACCATTTCTGCGGATGCAATCATCCTCTGCGTCGGCTGCTATGAACGCTCCCGCGGCGCCCTGGGCATCCCGGGCGAGCGTCCGGCCGGCATCTATACGGCAGGGCAGGCACAGCGCTATCTCAATATCGACGGCTACCTTGTCGGCAAGCGCGTCTTCATTCTTGGCTCAGGAGACATCGGTCTGATCATGGCACGGCGCATGACGCTGGAAGGCGCAAAGGTTCTCGGCGTAGCAGAGCTGATGCCGTATTCCAACGGCCTCCCCCGCAACATGAAGCAGTGCCTGGAGGATTTCAATATTCCTCTCTACCTTTCGCATACCGTGACCAACGTCTACGGTCATGAGCGTCTGGAGCGCATTGAGCTCAGCGAAGTCGGGCCTGACCGCAAGCCCATCAAGGGCAGCGAAATGTACTTTGACGTCGATACGCTGCTGCTGTCGTGCGGACTGATTCCGGAGAATCATCTTGGCGACGCCTGCGGCATCGAAATGGATCCGCATATCAAAGGGCCGCGTGTCGATGAAAACTACATGAGCAGCGTCGATGGCATCTTTGCGGCAGGCAACGGTCTGCATGTGCACGATCTTGCCGACTATGTGGTGCATCAGGCGGCGAAGGCCGCAGAAGGTGCCGCCCGGTATCTTACGAAGGGGAAAAATACAGGTGGCGAAATCCCGACGATCCCCGGACAGAATGTCGGTTACGTGGTACCGGGTACGCTGCATACGAGTGATCTTCCGGCTCTGGTGGAGTTCTATTTTCGGGTCCGCAAACCGATTGCGAAGGGAACGATCCGGATCCGAAATGGTGAGAATGTGATCCGTTCCATTGCCAAGGAACATCTGATTCCTTCCGAAATGGAACAGGTACTGATCGCTGGAAAGCAGCTGGAAAACGCTGCGGGCGACATTACCGTTGAAGTCGTGGAGGAAAACTGAGATGGAAACGAAGGAACTGGTCTGCGTCAACTGTCCGAAGGGCTGTCGCATCACGGTCACGGTCGATGACGGTAATGTGATCGATATGAAGGGCTACAGCTGTGACAAGGGTAAGAATTATGCGGCCCAGGAGACGATTCGTCCGATGCGTGTGCTGACATCGACGGTGCGGATCGAACATGGTACGCTGCGGGTTCTCCCTGTGATTACAAATAAGGAGATTCCGCTGGATCTCTGTGATCAGGCGATGGACGAAATCCGAAAGATTACGATCGAGGCCCCGGTTCAAATGGACCAGGTCATTGTTAAGGACTTTCTGGGAACGGGAGCCGATCTGATCGCTTCAAGATCAATGAATCGGGCATAAAAAAACGGGTTCCTGTTGGAAACGGACGGTACAACGCTCCGGATTCTTTCAGTGGAACTCTTTTTCGTGTGTGAACAGAAGCAGTGGGGAGGGGATCCGTTTTCATGCGCATTTTTCAGAGAATCATACTCGGGCTCGGGATCGTATTTGCGGCAGAGCTGCTGTATCTCAGTCTGTCTTTTGAAGCAGTTTCTGACTTCACCTATTACAGTGAACTTCTTACGCAGACGAATCTGAATCCGTTGCTGCAGATATTGAAAACCGCTCTGCTGATAGGTGTTCTGATGATTGTTCTGCGTCTTTTGCAGCGGAAGAAGACCGAACCGGACAGAAAGACGGCGGCGCTGATTACTGCCGTCCTTGCCTGCTATACCCTTTGTGTAAGTCTGTATCTGAATCACATCAACAACGTTGGTCTGTACTCGGATTCAATTCATATCTGGAATATGACAAAGTTTCTCTCCGGAGTTCCGGGAGATGCGCCGGATCCCTATTACTGGAGCTGTGCTCCGCATCAGGCAGGGATCGCCTGGGTATGTTCCCTGATTGTGCGCCTTTTTCAAATCGGACCGGATGATTATGCAGCGTTTCGGGTTATGAACTCGTTCATGGCTGCGCTGCTTGTGATTGGCATGTATTTACTGACAACGGCGGTTTGCGGAAAGCGGAGTGCGGGTCTTCTTTCCGCGGGCTTTGTGGCTCTCTGGCCCTCGACATCGCTTTATACCAATCTTTTCTATCCGACGACCGTTACACTGGGTCTCAGTGTCTTCGTATTCTGGGGACTGCTGGTGAGCCTGAAGAAGCACGGGTGGAGGCGCTGGCTTGGCCTGGGCCTGAGCGGCTGTCTTCTTGTTTTTGATAATCTTCTATATCAGACAACGCGCATCGCTTCGGTCGCCGGTATGATGATCGTGATTCTTTCGCTTGCCTTCGATGATCGTGACACAGGGAAGACTGAAAAATTCCTGCTGGCAGCCGCGTTCTGTCTTCTGGTATGGGGCGGATATACGGTTGTGGAGAGGGCGGTTGTTAGCCATGTTTCCGCGGTACGCGGCATTGATCTGAGTCAGGGGATTCCGGTTTCTGCCTATGTCCTGATGGGGCTGAACTGGTGGCCCGGTATTACGGGCGGTCCCGGCAGCTTCGATGCGACGAACTTTCGCTTCTATGATCAGTTTTCCGGCTCCACGGCTTTGGCAGACCGGGCTGCGGTGCAGGAAATCATGAACCGGTTGACAAACTATTACTTTGCGGATGTCCGCAATCTGTTTGTATTTGAAAAGAAGCTGGTCTATGAATGGTGTGATCCCTGGTTTCACGGGATTACGAATTATCTGAACTACACCGGCGAAGGAAGGTCAGCGGCGCTGACGGCGTTCTGCAGTTCCGGAATCCTTGAGCATCTGGACGGATTCCTGATGGCGGTTTTGAGCGCTGTCGAGGTTCTTTCCGTTCTCTGGATGATCCGGGCACTGAAACAGGTCCGCCGCCATTGTCTGTCCATGGTGCAGGTCCTCCCGTTGATTTATTTCATCGGCGGATTTATCTTTCAGTTTTTCTGGGAAGCGAAGCCGAGATACTGCATGCCGTTTTTTGTGCTGCTGGTGCCGATGGCTGCGGAAGAACTCCTTATACTTTGCGGAAAACTGCGCAGGGGATAAGGCCGCTCAGCAGTGGGACCGGCGCCGATCTGATTGCGTCCCGTTCCATGGACCGCATCTGACAAACAAATCAAAAAGAAACCGAATTCTTCACGAGGTAGCATCAGGCAGGCCGAGCAGGGGAATCCTTTTTTCAGATTTCACGGTAATTTTAAAACGACTCTCTCGATGATTGCTTTCGATCCGTTCAAAGGATGACAGACTCACTACAAAAGAGATGGATGGTATGATAGTCACTGTCATGCGATGATTTCTGTGTCTGATACAGGTAAATGATATGTTATTTAATTCTTTTGCTTTCCTGGTTTACTTTCTTCCAATCTCTGTCATCTTTTACTTTATAAGTGCTAAATTTGGACAGAAGGTTAATACAATCTTTTTGATAATTATCTCCGTTGCTTTTTATTGTACAAATGGATGGAAAGCATCTGTAGTGCTTCTCGTTAGTATTGTTGGAACGCTGTATGTTTCATATAGAATAAAGTCATACAGATTCCATGCGGCTGCCTGGATGACTGCCGGCATTGTTTTTCAAGTTGTCCTGCTGGGCTTCTTTAAATATGCCGGTTTTTTCGCCGGTATAGCTAATGTTCCCGTTAACAAGTCAATTGTTCTACCTTTAGGAATCAGCTTTTTTACGTTTCAGCAGATCGCCTGGATTATAGATACAAAAAATGGAAAGACAGATTCTTTCTCGATATCAGAGTATCTTCTTTATATTTTGTATTTTCCAAAAATCCTGATGGGTCCCCTCATCGAGCCGGCTGATTTTGTTTCGTCAATTCGTAATCCGAAGCGGTTAACTCCGGATGCGGCCAACATTTCAAAAGGAATTCAGATATTTTGTTTCGGAATGTTCAAGAAAATGTGGGTTGCGGATAAACTGGCCAATTATGTTGCACAGGGTTATGAAAACACACGTTTGATGACTGCTTCAGACATAGTTTTTCTTATGATTCTGTATTCTTTACAAATATATTTTGACTTTAGTGGTTATACAGACATGGCTTCAGGCGTTTCCTGTATGCTAAATATTCCCTTGCCAATCAATTTTGATTCTCCGTATCGTGCTGTATCAATTCGAGATTTTTGGAAACGCTGGCATATTTCCTTGACCAGTTTTCTAACGAAATACCTTTATATTCCACTTGGAGGAAATCAAAAAGGGAAATTCCGTACCTGTCTCAATGTGATCATCGTTTTTCTGATCAGTGGATTCTGGCATGGTGCGAACTGGACCTTTATTCTCTGGGGACTCTTGCATGGGCTCCTTTCTGTGCTCGATCGAATGACTGTACGTCAGCAGTCACATATTCCTAAAGCAATCCGCTGGCTGGTTACAATGTTTCTGGTTGATCTGTTATGGCTTTTGTTCCGCTCTGAATCAGTCGGGCAATGGTGGGAGATGTTAACAGCACTCTTTACCCTGAAGGGGATGGGGATCGGATGCTCTGGAAGTATCTACTATGCAACAATTCAATTGTTGATGGGTATCCCGTATGGTTCCTTTGCGGATTGGAAATATATCTTTGGCTGGCTTGCTGTTCCTGTTGCAGGATATGGTTTCTGTTTAACAGTAAACAATAATTATCGAAGGAAATATTTTGAAAATGTCTTTTCACTAATTGTTTCGGTATCTTTGTTTATTCTTTGCCTTGTGAATTTGAACGGGGCAACAAATTTTATTTATAACAATTTCTAACAGGCTGACAATGCGATGACTATTTTCAGAAAATGTGAAATAAACAAGAATGAATGGGTGCGTTTATTCTGCATCTGTGTACTCTCAATATGTGTCCTTTTGGGTGCGATGGTATCCTATATTGATCCCTGGTTTCATTTTCATGGACCAAATCCCAGGTTTTACTATGAATTAAATGATCAACGGGATCAGAATGATGGAATTATCCGTCATTTCAATTATGATGCAATGATCATTGGCACTTCCATGACGGAGAACTTCAAAACTTCGGAAGCAGAAAAATTGTTTGGAATGAAGTTTATAAAGACACCTTTTTCCGGTGCGACTTTTCTGGAAACTAATCGTGAAATTGTACGAGCAGTGAAAACCGGCCATCTGAAAGCGGTGTTTCGCGGACTTGATCCGTTCAACTTTCTTGATGGCCCGGATGATATGTTTAACCTTGCTCTTTCTACCTATCCTGAATATTTATATGATAATAATCCGCTGAATGATGTGAACTACCTGCTGAACAGTAGTGCTATTTCCACCTGTCTGAGTATGATAAAGGAAAAGGTGGAAGGAAAAGCGGCCGGAGTCACCTCATTTGACGAGTATCTTAACTGGCAGAATTCGAAAACGTTCGGAGGAAAAAATGTGCTTGCAGGCCACGAACCCTTTACCGACCCTGTTCAGGAAGCTGAACTGACGCAGAAGGAACACGAGCGAATCCGGGAGAATATCACGCAGAATGTCATTTCAGTTGCCCAGGAGAATCCGGATATACAGTTCTATTATTTCATTACGCCTTGCAGTGCCGTATGGTGGGGGAATATCTATCAGAGCGGGCTCGTTAAGAAATGGAATGATGCAGAACGAGAAATCATCGAATTGATTCTCCAGGTTTCTAATATTCATCTCTTTTCATGGAACACGAATACTGAAATTACCTGTGATTTGAACAATTATACGGATGATCACCATTACAGAGAGGAAGTGAATTCTTTGATGCTTCAGTATATGCATGATGGAGTGGGAGAACTGACAATTGAAAATTATTCCTCCTATCTGGATGAAGAATACAGGCTGTACAGCACCTTTGATTACAATAAGCTTTTTGATCAGGCAAACTAAGAAAACTACATGTTTTTTTGGGAGAGTGACATGACATGTTAAGATTTTTTGAAAATGTCCCATCTTGTTAGAAACTTCTGAAACGTAACAATCATTTGTTTTTATTCGCGTTCATTTCATTGAGTACCTTCTGAAGTTCCTTCTCGTTACTTACCGTGTAGTAATTGTCACGCNTGTTAAGATTTTTTGAAAATGTCCCATCTTGTTAGAAACTTCTGAAACGTAACAATCATTTGTTTTTATTCGCGTTCATTTCATTGAGTACCTTCTGAAGTTCCTTCTCGTTACTTACCGTGTAGTAATTGTCACGCTTCCGTTCTCCAACCTTCATGCATGTGTAATGTTTTCCGTATCTTTCGATGTAGATCTCATCTGTAATTGCGTCTATGTAAACAGTAATGTTCTGCTTCTGGCTGAGGTGAACAATCTCTCCATTGCTTGTCACCGGGGTATATAAGCAGTTCCCCATGGAGAACACATCGTTCCTGATCTGCCTCTGATATTCTGCTCTGAAGACTTCTGAATAGTTGAAATCAAAGGGTACCGGAGTGAACAGCTCATGTGGATCCTTTACCGGATATGAGAATTTCGCATTCAGGTAAAGCCTGTATTTCTTGTTGAACCAGTCATTGAGGTAATCATAGTTGTGGGGTACCTTCCATCGGATCAGGTCATTCGGAAGCCGCATCTGTGCCGTACCGTTATAACGTTCAACGCGTCCCTTGGCCTGAGCTGAATTTGCGAAGATCATAGTGATGCCAAGCTTATTCATCATGCTGGCAAACTGCGTTGGTGTTCCGGCTTTGACGCTGCGGAAGACTGAGAACTTGTCTGAATACAGTGCTTCCGGAATGCCGTAATTCTCCAGAACAAGCTTCATCATACGGGCGTATCCACGCGCACATTCTTCAGCCATGAAGTATCCCGCAAGAACCTCGGTACTGGCATCGTCAACCGCAAGATGAAGGGCGTAAGCTCTGCCATCATTGAACCAGTCGTAGGGCGTTCCATCAATCTGCACCAGCTCTCCCATATGGTCTCTCGGGGCTCTTGTTGAATGCGTGACGCGTGTACCATCTGTCCGGCCTGGCTTCTCTACAGGAGACGTCCATCCTTCCCTTACAAACAGATCGCGGAACCAGGTCTTGCTGCGGTTCTTCAATCCATACCTCACAACATCGGCTTCCTTGTCTTTGTTTGTAATGACATCTTCAAGATAGATGTCTCTGAACTGTGCTATGGTGATTGACGGATACGTCTTCTTTAAATCCTCAAGGTACCTGATCTCTTGGTCGGAGGCAGTGGTTACCGGCTTTCTTCCGGTATTGCCGTGAGTGAGAATAGCAGACGTATCTTTTATCTTTCTCTCGGCTGACAATCGCTCAATCTGCTTCCGGCTGTATCCACATTGATCAGCTATCCATTGACAAGTAATCTTAGGGTTCGAATCCCTTTGTTCCAGTAGTTTTAGAGCTTTAACTTTATCTTTTTCTTTCTTCATCTGGATCACCTCCAGATGAATGCATTAGTCCCCGAATGCCTTGAAATCAATGGGACATTTTCATTTGATCACGTGTGGGACATTTTCATTTAACTATGACAGGAGAGTGACATGACAAACAAAATGAATCTGTTAGTATCATGGATCGAAGATCATAAGGATTTCCTGAAGATATGCTTCATTTCTGTTCTGTTTTGGGGAATAGCAGCGCATGGGTTTATGTTTATGCAATGGGATCTATCCCATGACTCTTTGGGACAGTTTTATACCGCAGGCGGAACCTGGCGTTATTCACTGGGAAGAGTATTCGTCCCGTTCTATGTGTGGCTGATGCGCAGAAACCTGACAATACCTTGGCTGGTTGGTATGTACGCTCTGACCTGGCTGTTTTTATCAGTTATTATCGTTTGTTCTATATTTTCAATAAAATCAAAAAAGGATATCTTTTTGATTGCCGGAGCCATGGTCACAAATGAGTGTGTAATTGCTCTGACAGGCTCATATCTGAGTGACCTTGATTGCGATATGCTTGCTTTGCTTCTGGCAGTATCTGCAGTCAGATTCTGGAAACGAAACAAGGGAAGAGGGAGCTGGCTGTTAAGTACAGTTCTGCTTAGTGCTTCTCTTGGCTTGTACCAAAGCTATCTTTCGGTGGCAGTAACGCTTATTCTTATGGTGATGCTTGTGGAAGTGTTTCAGAAAAAAGATGAAAGATTGATTATCCATTCTGGTCTGCGTGCTATGACTATGCTTGTATGCGGTGGATTGCTTTACATTCTCTGGTTGAAAGGCGCAAACCTGATTACGGGCGTGTCTCTTATTGAGAATTCATATAATTCCTTAACTGCACCTTTAAATAATTCTGTATCAGGAATCCTTCGTAACATCGTCTTTGGATGGGCATACACCTTTTCTTCTTTTATTCGAACACCATCTCTTTATGAATCATGGCTGTCCATGGGGCTTAATGCAGCTGTATGCTGCTTGTGTGCATTTTTATTTCTTAGGTATTTACATACAGGCTTGTTGAATCAAAAACAGAAACTGCTTGCATGGATCCTTGTACTTTTGATTCCGATTGGAGTGGATGTATCTTTTGTTCTTGCGGGGTTCAGCCATGATCTGATGCACTATGCTCATTGTTTCTTCCTGATATTTTTGATTGTTCTGATAGGGTTATATAAATCCGGTAAAGTGGGAGGGAAACCAATTCTTACATACATTTCATATTGCATTGTGTCTCTAATCCTTTTAGGCAACGTCATGACATCGAATGGATTTTATGTAAAAAAAGATCTAGAAACGAAAGCTACGTTGTCGTTGTTTACAAGGATTGCTGATCGGATTGAAACGATGGATGATTATAAACCGGGCGAGACACCGGTCATTTTTGTGGGGCATCCAGATGCTTTGCTGGATTCAATCCCTGGGTTTGAAAATCTCTATCGTATTACGGGCGGCAATTATCATAGCGCATCAAATACGTATTACAAGGAATATTTTAAAAATGTTCTTCAAAGACCGATCAATGTAGTTGCTACAGAAAAGGATATCCAGAACCAAGAAGACATTGCAGAGATGCCGTCTTTTCCGGATCCAGCTGCGGTTCGGTGGGTTGAAGGGAGCCTTATCGTGAAATTGAGCAGCTAGTTACATTTCTTTTTTGAAATTTTTAAAATCCTTCAAGGCCTGCCACCCGATTCTAATTATTTTTTTAATGTTAATGGAATTGACACCTGCCTGCCGCGGCTTGAATGTTATTTCAATAAAATGAATATTTCGATGGTAATAGGTGCCGAAAGTTGTAAGCATTACATTAGGAAGATTATAATTCGCTGGCATTTTTGAAAGATAATCTTTAAGAAACGAAGCTGTCATGAGCCGGAAGGGGGCGTTCGCATCGGGGATAGCAACATCAAAATAATGCTTCAGAAGGTGGCAGAGCGTCTTCTCAACAAACGCACGCTGTTTCCCATCACCACGGACAACACGATTGCCGAAAATTGCATCGTATTGATGCCGGAGATCCCAAAACTGCTGAAATTCTTTGGGGTTTGTCTGGCCATCAGAGTCCGTTTGAAAAACATAATCCGCTCCATGATCTAATGCATAGTGATATCCGAACAATAATGTAGGTCCATGGCCTTCATTCGGCTTCGTTAGGGGAATCATGGCTGGATGGCTTTTACGAAGCTCAAGCAGTCTTGAATATGTAGTATCTTTACTCCCGTCATTAATTACAACTAAGTTTGCTTGTACCCCTTCTTTATTTAATTTCTCTATTACGGGATACCATTCATTTACTGTAATTGAGATATTTTCTGCTTCGTTATAAGCAGGCATAATCAAGAAAAAATGTTCCATATGATTCCACAGGATATTCTAATATCAAAACAATAGCATGGTAGCACAATTTCTGAAAGGTCAGACGTTATGTTTTCGAATCTGCGCTATAATCTCAAAATAATGGAGTTTCAGATGAAATCAGTTGTTCAAGGAAAGACGTTTTTGTCTACTGCAGTTTTACTTATATTAACGGCTTTTTTATGCTCCATGCAGAATGCAGTTACTTTTCTGGGAGGCGAACCATTAACGGACGCATCTGTTTTTCGCTATATGGGATCGGTTATTCTGGGCGGGGGAATGCCGTATCGGGATTCCTTTGATCATAAAGGGCCGGTAGTATATCTTCTTGACGCACTAGGAATGAAACTTTCCTATTGGAAAGGAATATGGGTAATCAGTTTCCTGCTGCTGCTTGTTGCGGTTATTTTCTTTTATAAAACCGCCAGACTTGCTGCGGGAAAAAAATCAGCTCTGCTTGCGACAATCTCGTCAATGCTGATGTATTCGGCGGTATATCAGCAGGGAGGAGAAATGGTTGAAGATTATGCGTTACCGTTCCTTGCCATCGCCGGTTATATTTTTACGGATTATTATCTTAATCAGCGCATCTCCTTCATTCGTCTGATAATCTGTGGTTTTACTTTTGGCGTTGTGCTATTGATCCGGCCGAATATTGCCGGATTATGGGTAATCATGTGTCTTGGAGTCTTGGTCCAGTGTATCCGAAACAGGGAATTTCAATCATTGGGGAAATACTTGCTCGGTTTTATCGCCGGAACGCTGGCCGTTGTTATACCGGTTTTCCAGTGGTTGTACATGGGAAATGCATTTGATGATTTTATAAAGGATTATCTGATCTTTAATAGCAGCTATACGGCGGACAGTTCTTCTTATTATGGAAAGCTTGAAACATTAGCCAGATTTACTCTGAATTCAGTCGTTTTGCTATGCATATGTTATTTAGCTTTTCAAATAAAAATAAAAAAAAGAGTTATTGATCTGGTCTGGCTTCTGACACTGTGTTTGAATCTGATCTTCATTTCAATCAGCGGCAAGTATTTTTTGCACTATGGAATTACACTGGTTCCGTCCTTTATCTATCCTCTTGCTTTGATAAATGAGCAAGGGGTACAGGCCGATGCAGTAAACTATCGACCTTTCTTTGCTGCTGTATGGACAGCTCTCTTTATTCCATTGCTGGTACAGAGTGCGATGCAGATCCGGACACAGATTTCTCATACGGGGCTATCAGAAGATACAGATAAGGTTGTTCAAATGGTGAAACAAAGTACACATGTTTCCGACCCAATTACTGTCTTCGGAAATGATGATCTAATATATATTGCCAGTGAGCGTCAATCAGCTTCCAGGTATTCTTATCAAAGTCCGATTGGAATGATAGACCCCTCAATAATGGACTCGTATTTTGAGGAATTGGAAATGAACGTTCCAAACGTTGTTGTGGTTAGTTCGGAATCATCTTTGCGTAAGGATGATTATGAACGCATGTATTTGTTTCTGAATGTTCATTCTTATGAGAAGGCAGGAGAATCTGGCGATCTTTCAGTTTATGTTTTGGGCAAGCAATAAGAAATCCCTGCTGAATATAAAATGAAATCGTCATAAGAAAACTGAAGAAAACTGAAATCAGGTTTGATGCCAGCCAGCCTCAAATATCCTGTGATTACTGATGAACAAAAAGGCCCGCGCACCAGGTGTACGCAGGCTGAACAATAACTTTTCAGTTAAGGACGGAACGGTGTGTCCGGCGTCGTTGTTGAAGAGCTGCTGGAAGAGGAGCTATTCTGCAGAACACCGGTCAGCGTCACATCGACATCCATCGTCTGACCGTCACGGACAATCGTTAAGGTGATGGTGTCGCCGACGCTCTTTGTCTTCAGGATCTTGGAGAGATCTGTGTAGCTGGATACCGCGGTACCATCCGCCGCCGTGATGCGGTCATACGGCTGCAGGCCTGCAGCTTCAGCGCCAGATCCGCTCATGACGGAAGCGATGTAGAGACCGGCCGGATAGTTCTGATAATCTTGGGTCAGCGTCTGCAGCGTGACACCGATCGTTGCACGGTTGGTGACATAGCCGTTTTCAATCAGCTGTGTCGCAACATCCATCGCATCGTTGATCGGAATGGCGAAGCCGAGACCTTCAATCGTTGCGCCGGAAGATGTTGTGCCGGAGTCCTTGGCATTGACGATGCCGATCAGATTACCCTGACCATCGAACAGGCCGCCGCCGGAGTTGCCGGAGTTGATGGCCGCATTTGTCTGGATCAGATTCATTGCTTCGTTGTTGATGGTGATCTCACGATCGGTTGCGGAGATAATGCCGTTGGTGACGGTTCCGCCCAGAGTTCCCAGCGGATTGCCGATGACGACGGCCGTATCGCCGACGGCAATCTTGGAGGAATCACCGATCGTAGCAGCCGTCAGGCCGCTCACATTGATCTTGATTACGGCAATATCCGACTTCTCATCGGTGCCGACCAGCGTCGCATCGTAGGTCTGACCGTCGTAGGTTGTAACCGAGATGGAGTTGGCATCCTCAATGACATGGTTGTTGGTGATGATATAGCCATCATTGGAGATGATGACGCCCGAGCCCGCTGCTTCCGCGGTATAGGTTCCGCCGAAGATGCTGTAGCTCTGCTGTGTGATTTCCGTCTGGATCTCAACGACGCTCGGCTGTGCCTTGGCTGCGATCTCCTGAATCGTCAGGTCGCCGCTGGAAGTAGAGACGACATTGGAGTCACTGCTGGAATCGGCACTTGTCGAATCCGGAGCTGTCGTATAAACGACAGTTGTGCCGGACGAGGAGCCGCCGGTACGCGTCGCAAGATAGCCGCCGCCGAATCCGCAGCCGGCACCAAGGATTGCTGCCAGCGCAAGGTTCAGTCCGCGGGAAGACTGCTTCTTTTCCTTCTTCGGCTTGTTGTCCTTATAGACAGGGGTCGAAGGTGCTGCTGCCTTTGCCGCATCAGCAGAAGCTGTACCTGCTGCAGATGCGGTTTCTGCTGTGGAAGCCGCATTTACGGTTTCTTCCTTCTTCGGCTCTTCCTTCGGAGCAGGTTTGCGGGTTCCGCACTGTGTGCAGAAGTTGCCGGTATTTTCGGTGCCGCAGGTCGGGCACTTCCAGGATACGATCTCCGCATCCTGAATATTTTTATTTTCCGTGTTATTCATCTCACTCATAGAATGAACACCTCCTTTTTTCTGGAACACTGTTACTATAGGCGGTTAATGTGAACTGAATGTGAATTTTCACTGAACCGGATCTGAATTGTGACATTTCCGTTTCTTTGTATAGATCAGTACCGCCGTTTCGAAGACATGCGCAGCCCGAAGATTGTACCGATGGCGCCGCCGATCAGATGCGAAAGCTGAGAAACATTGTCCGCCGTGAACAGACCGTCATATACCTGCTGTCCGCAATAGATGACAGCGACCAGAATCAGCGTCAGCGGAATTTCGCCGCTGCGCCGTGATCCCGTGATTGAGGCCAGAAGAATGAAGGCAAAGTCGATGCCGCTGGCTCCCAGCAGTCCCGTATTTGGAAACAGAAGGATATGTACCAGGCCCGTGGCAAGTGCCGTGATCGCAATTAGCTGCAGAAGACGCTTACTGCCGTATTTCTCCTCCAGCAGTGGGCCGGTCAGCAGAAACAAGAGCATATTGCCCGCATAGTGCTGCCACGACGCATGACCGAGCACATGCGTAAAAAGACGGACATAGCTCAGCGGATCGCTCCACGAGCTGCGATAGACCGAAAACAGCAGACGGTTGCTAGCGCCGCCGGTCACTCCGTTCAAAACAAGCGCCAGCAGCGAAATCAATGCAAACGTCAGAACAACAGGGGAATTCCAGGTGATTTTCTTCATTCCGCCATTATAGCAGTCACATTGAGAATGGCCGGAACAACGGTATAATAATCAGCGGGAGAAACAGTAAACTCATGGCAGAAAATAACGCAAAGAAGATTAACCTTCGTGAGGTCAAGGCTTCGGATATCAAGAACCCGGAGCTCAAGGCAGCCCTCGCGGAATTAAAGAAAGAACGCACACAGGAAAATGAGCAGAAGATGATCCGCCAGCTGGAGAAGGCGCGTCTTCTGGTTCCGGTATCAATCAAGGGAGCATCTGCGAAGAATATGCAGATCTCGTTTGTCCTTGTTCATACCAATGACGGAAAGACATTCTTCCCGGCTTTTACGGATGAAGAAGAATCGAAGAAGCTGCAGCGCCCGGAAGCTTCAAAGGGACAGTTCATTGTCCGTACGGTGCTTGAGTTTGCGCCGTTTCTGAGTGATGCACGCAATCAGGCGGAAGGCGTTGTCATTGATCCGTTCAATGCCAACATCGTACTGCCCAAGAAGCTGGTCATTTCTCTGGCCCAAGCACATCAGCAGGCACGTGAAAATGAAAAGGCACTTGCCAGCGGAAAGATTCCGGCAGGAATGCAGGTGACATTCATGGAGCCGCGCATCTATCCGACGGCTCTGGTCAATGCAGTCCATGATGAGGCGGAGAAGCTGCCGGAAGTGGAGCAGGTATTCTTCAAGCAGCTGATTGCCGGAGCGGCAATCAGCTTTGCACTGTTTGTGAAGTGCGATGAGGACAAGCTTTCGGAAGAGACGATGAATGCGCTCAGGGAAGCCGCTGTTCCCCATGCCAAAGGTGTAGATGTCACGGTTCTCAAGTGGACAAAGGCTTACGATGAGAAGGTATTGAAGGACAGCGTCCCTCTCTATGACCGGGAGCTTGGCCTTTGATGCGGATCCGTCAGCTGACCTTCGAAGATTTTCCGGATGCGGAAAATCTTGCGCGGGAAGCTTTTTTTGCGGCAGACCAGTTTCATCTGAAAAAGGAAAGCGCCGCTGCGTATCTCACCTCGATTCCGGATCATCTGAAGAAGGGGACGGCCATCGGGGCATTTGAACGCGACCTTTCCGGCTTTGCAGTACGGGAAGGAAATGAAATGACCCTGTTGGCGGTTCGACCGGAGGTACAGGGCAAAGGCATCGCCACAAAGCTTTTGCAGGCAGCAGCCGCCGATGCCGAAAAGCACAACGAGACGCGGCTGCGTGTCCGTACGCTGCGCTCCCTTGTTCCGCTGTACCGTTCGTTCGGCTTTGTGACGGAAGGCGAAGAAGAAGAGGAAGACGGTGTCCTCTATGTGCAGATGGAGTATCTGCTGGGACGCCGCTGGCTGAATCAAACGGTTCATGTGACGGTGGAGCTTCCGTATGGAAGCTATCATCCCCTGTATCCGGATGAGGAAGTGACGGCCAACAAGGGCAGCGTCGAGGAAAGCGTTGGCGAGGGCGATTATCTGAGCGCCTATGTTGTCGGAGTGGAAGAGCCGCTGGACAGCTTTACGGGAACAGTCATCGGGATCATCTATCGCCGCAATGCGGATGGCTATGCCCTGATCGTTGCAAAGGACAATCACCTTTCAAAGGAAGATGTGATCCGTTCCATCGCCTTTGAGGAGCAGTACTACGATACACAGATACTCTGGGCAGATGAGGAGGAAACGAAATGATCCGTCTTGGCATTGTTGGCACCAACTTTATTTCCGATACCTTTGTCGCCAGCACAAGTAAAGAAAAGGATCTGACCCTGCAGGCGGTGGCCAGCGGTCATCGGGAGAATGCGGAAAAGTTTGCGCAGAAATATAACATTCCATCCGTCTATGATTCACTGGATGAAATGCTGGATGCGAAAGTCGTGGATGCAGTCTACATTGCTTCGCCCAATGCGCTGCATGTTCCGATGACGAAGCTGTGCGTTGAGCACCGTGTGCCCGTATTGACGGAGAAGCCGTTTGCGGTCAACGAGAAGGAGGCGGCGGCTGTCTTTGCGTTTGCCGCAAAGAACAATGTCCTTGTGCAGGATGCGATCGTTCCTCTCTATACGAAGAATCTTCAGATTCTGAAGCAGGCGATCGGTACGATTGGTACGATCCGCCGCGTCTTCTTCAACTATTCCCGCTACTCAAGCCGCTATGATGCCTATCGGGCAGGGAAGAATCCGACGACGTTCCGCTATGAACTGTGCAACGGAACATTCATGGATCTCGGCGTTTATTGCCTCGCGGATCTGGTGAGCCTGTTTGGCGAACCCGAATTCATTCAGTCCCATGCCGTCAAGCTTGCCAGTGGTGTCGATGGGACGTCGAGTGCCATTGTCAGCTATCCGGATTTTGATGGCATTGTGATGGCTTCCAAGATCAGTACGAGCGCTTTTGATTCGGAGATTGAGGGGGAGGATGGTACGATCCGTATCAATAACCCCGGTATTCTTACCTCGATCGTTCGTATTGACCGTGTCACGAAAGAAGAGAAGGAGCTTGCGGAACCGTGTACGTATCCGATGGCGGCCGAGATCCATGATTTTCTCGAAAACATCAAAGAAGGAAGAACAGAATCACAGATCGTACCGCATGCGCTGACGCTTTCAATTCTTCATACCCTGGATCTGTGCCGTTATAAGGCAGGGATCCGCTATGCCGGTGAAACCGAAGGTGAAACGCTATGAGCCGTCTTGTTGTTTGCAATGCCAGAATTGAAGGAACATCCTTCGACAGCGTTCTGATGGAAGACGGAGTAATCACAAAGGTTGCCGGCAGCCGGGAACTTTCCGCTCTGCCTGATGCCGAAGTGATCGATGTCCATGGTGCCTATGTGTCGCCGGGCTTCATTGATTCGCATATGCATCTGCTGGAATACGGCCAGTTTCTTTCCCAGCTGAATCTTTTTAATGTGCATAGCCGTGAAGCTCTGCTTGCCCGTGTCGAGGCGGCAGTGAAAAACGAAACCTCAGAAGACAGCTGGATCATCGGCCGCGGCTTCAACGAAGAACAGTTCGATGTGGCAGAACTTCCATCCCTGGAAGCACTCAATGCCGTCAGCGGAAAGCATTCGGTAGCACTAACGAGGGCGTGTGGCCATCAGATGCTTGTCAACTCGAAAGCGATGGCAGCCGCTGGGATTGACGGCGATACGATGATCGCCGGTGGAACCATCGACTTTCAGAACGGACGTCTTTATGAAAACGCCATTAATGTTGTTCATGATGCGGAACCGAAGCCCGATCTCAATCAGGTGAAGGAATGGCTGCTGAAGGCCATGAAGCAGATGAACCGTTATGGCGTCACGGCCTGCGGATCGGATGACTTCATGAGCACCGGTGCCGACTGGAAGACCGTTATGGACGCCTACAGTCAGCTCAGCTATCAGCAGCGGATGACGGTCCGCGTCAGCCAGCAGTGCGAATTTGAAAGTCCGGAAAGCTTTGCGTCGTTTCTTGATGAAGGCTACAGCACCGGCATCGGTGACGATTTCTTCATGATCGGTCCATTGAAGCTTGTCTGTGACGGATCGCTGGGTGCCCATACGGCAGCGATGAGCGAACCGTACAGGGACAAAAAGGATGAAAAAGGCATCCTTCTGTATGACGATGAAGAGATGCTGGTTCTGATGAAGCTGGCGGTCCAGTTCAATATGCCCACGATCTGCCACGCCATTGGCGATCGCGCAGTCGATCAGGTACTGAAGAACCTGAAAAAAGTCAATCTTCCGGGCAATCCGCTGGAACACGGCCTCGTTCACTGTCAGATCATGCGCCCGGATCAGATCAAACAGATTCAGGAGATGAATCTGAACTGCTATATTCAAAGTGCCTTCATCGAAGATGATGCCCCGATCCTGGAAAGCCGCGTCGAAAAGACTAGGGCGGATACTTCGTATCCGTATGCGACGCTGTTTCGCAGCGTCAATACCAGCAACGGATCCGACGCTCCGGTAACGGAACCGGATGTGATGAAGGGCATCCAGCTGGCAGTGACACGGAAGACAATGGATGGGAAATCCGCCATGAATCCGAAGGAATGCCTGACGATTGATGAGGCACTGGCTTCGTATACGTCCCGCGGGGCAAAGGCACTGCAGATGGATATCGGAGAGATTGCGGTTGGGAAGAAGGGCGATCTTGTGGTTCTTGAAACGGATCCCCGTACGCTTGAGAAAACCGAAATCGGGCAGGACAAAGTTCTGTTAACGATTATGAACGGCGAAGTCGTCTATGACGCTAATGCGCCGGAACGATAAAACAACGATTTAACAGGAGGAAAAAACACTATGAAAACAGTTTGGGAAAAACAGGATGCACAGGGCATGAAGGACATCATGGCCTTTGGCGAAGATTATCGGCAGTTTCTCAGCCGTGCCAAGACGGAGAGGGAATTTGTCCACGAAGCCAAGAAGATGATGGAAGAAGCCGGCTTTCAGAATCTGAAGCTGATCAACCGTCCGCTGAAGGCCGGAGACCGCGTTTACACGAGCAACCGCGGCAAGAATATCTGCCTCTTCGTGATCGGTGAAGAACCTCTGACCGAGGGCATGAACGTACTGGGTGCACATATCGATTCTCCGCGTCTGGATCTCAAGCAGCACCCGCTGTATGAGAGCGATGGACTCGCATTATTCGATACACATTATTATGGCGGCATCAAGAAGTATCAGTGGACAACGCGTCCGATGGCACTGCATGGCATTGTCTGCCGCAAGGACGGCTCCCGTCAGCTGATTTCGATCGGTGAAAAGGCGGATGAACCGGTGGTCGGCATCAGTGAGATCCTCGTCCATCTTGCGGCGCAGCAGATGGAGAAGCCGGGCAAGACGGTTGTTGAAGGTGAGGCTCTGGATGTGCTGGCGGCATCAATTCCGGAAAAGGGAATTGAAAAGGATCCGGTCAAGACGGCACTGTTGAAGCTTCTCAAGAAACAGTACGACATTGAAGAGGATGATTTCATCTCTGCCGAGCTGGAGGTTGTTCCGGCCGGCGAGGCACGTGACTTCGGCCTCGATCGTTCCATGATCATGGGATACGGCCATGATGACCGTGTCTGCGCTTATACGTCGCTGCGGGCGATTCTTGAGATGAAAAAGCCGAGACGCACTTCCTGCTGCATTCTTGTGGACAAGGAAGAAATCGGTTCCGTCGGCGCAACCGGCATGCACAGCCGCTTCTTCGAATACAGCATTGCAAAGCTGCTGGCGCTGCAGGGCAAAACGGCTCTGACAGATCTCAATGACACCTTCACAAATTCCTGCATGTTAAGCTCCGATGTTTCGGCAGGGCTCGACCCGCTTTATGAATCGGTGTTTGAAAAGAAGAACACCGCTGTTCTTGGCAACGGTATCGTCTTCAACAAATACACCGGCTCCCGCGGCAAGTCGGGTTCCAATGATACGGATCCGGAATTCATTGCCCAGGTGCGCCGCGTCATGGATGAGGACAATGTCCAGTTCCAGACCGCCGAGCTCGGTGCTGTTGATGCGGGCGGCGGCGGAACAATCGCCTATATCCTCGCCAATCTGAACATGGATGTCATGGATGCGGGCATTGCCGTCCTGAGCATGCATTCGCCGGCCGAGATCGTTTCCAAGGCTGATGTCTATGAAGGCTATCGTGCCTACAAGACCTTCCTGAACAAGATTCAGTAATCATTCTATGTTGGTATTGTGAAAAAAATGCGGAGAGATATGCTGTTTTAAGCAGCAAAATGTCTGTCCGCATTTTTTTGAGCGTTTTATGAAGGGATGAATGCAGATCTTCCTTGGAAAGATACTGATTAATCTACATATATCTCTTTGGGGTGGTATTCTCCCTTTGGTTATTCACTCCTAGCAGGATCGATTGTATCTTTTGAATCTGGTTTTGGTATTCCTGTTACTGAAAAGTTGTTTATAAAGAAGATACCAAACAACAACACAAATACACATTTATTAGGTACAAATATTTCAGATTCCATCATTGCATAACAGGAGTATACGAATAGAATAATGACTTCAAGACATTGTTTGTTTTTGCGTAAACAGTACAGAAGAAAAATGAACAGGATTGAAACAGAAATGTAAGTCAATATTCCATAATGCAGAAGAATCCACATATAGGAGTTATCGAAAGGTCCTCCGATTGAAAAAGGTGCTTTTCCAAACCAGGAAAGTCCATTTTCAGAAAATGCTTTTGAAATGTAGAAAAAACGACCCGAGAATAGAAAGTCAATTTTCTGAATGAAAGGGTGATCATAGAAAAAGGACATAATGATGCTTGCGAGAATGGTAAGCCCTGCTCCAGCTACAAGAAAACAGGATAAAGTATGCAGCTTTTTTTCGCGGTTTTTTACCCTTTCCCTTGAAAGATATTTGTACAGAGCAAGACTAATTAAAAGAAGAGTAGAAGCAATACAAGAAGTACGACTGCTTGTAACAACATAATTGAATAATGTAATAGCAGTCAAAATCAGGAATGAAGGAAACGCTGATTTCCTACGACGCAGATAAATAAAGCAGCACGCAACATGAAAGATATACAGTCCCATGGAGTTCGGATGGAGAAAGCCAAAAGAATATCTGGTAAAAGGATGGCCTGTTGCAGGAGGATAGGTTTCGGTTGGCAGAATACCGGCAAAACTCAAAATGACGATGGAAGAAATCAAGATGGTTTCCATGAAGAAGGTGATGCGAACTATGGCATCGTAATCTGTATCTGCAGATGCTAAAGCAAACAGCCAAACACTAAAAAGTGCCGGATTGCGACTGATCCATGTACTGATGGCTAGAAGTATGGTAAAAATCCAGAAATATATGGAGTGAAAAAAAGAAGAGTGGAGAAAATCCTGAAAGAACAGTATTTTTACTGCCAACAGAGCAAGAGAGAAAAGATATAGAATTCGAATAATCACCAGATATCGATTCGTGTCGGCGGCTGAGACCAGGAGAGTATCCCTAAATACACCTTGAATCAAAAAAAGAACAAGTGCCGTCCCGAATAGTAACTGGGCCGGCTTCAAAAGACTTCTGCTTTTTTTCATGCATTTCTCCTTATGAACATTCTGGCCAGAGGAAGCGGACCGCATCCGGGAAGGCACGGTCCCAGCTGGCTTCATTATGTTTCCCGTACAGCAGAAGATCGGCTGTGGAAGTGACACCATGTTCCTGAAGGATGCGGTTCGCCGTTAACATCGTCTCGATATTTTCGGCGAGATAATGTTTTCCTTTCCCTTCGTTTTCACCAAAGTTGAGATAGACGCGGGTATCCGGATTCATTTGCGCCTGTTCCAGAACAGGCCGCAGCTGCTGGAAGGTGATGTCCAGCGTCGAAGAAAAGCAGAGCGCTTTCCCGTACACATCGTTATAAGCCGCGATCATATACAGCGACATCAGGCCGCCCATCGAAGAGCCGCCGATGCCGACGTGGCTGCGCTCACGGAAGATGCGGTAGTGCTCCTCGCAATACGGCTTCAGCTTTTCGGCAAACCATTTCGCCGTGACTGTGCCTTTGGATTTGAGGCCTCTGGCTTCCACGAGATTGTCAAAGGTTGCATTTGGGTCCAGCGGAACCGGGCAGTACTCTTCCAGCCTCCGGTTTCCCGTATGGTTGCAATCCTGTCCGACGATCACCAGCGGCAGCTTCATCCGATCCAGCGTATCCTTCAGCCGCCAGGAGCGGCCGTAGGTCGCAACATTATCATCAAAGAGATTGTGCCCGTCGAACATATAGAGCACATCATACTTCCGGCTGTCTTTTTCATAGCCGCTCGGAAGATACACCCAGACGCGGCGCGGCGATTGTGTCAGCGGCTTAACGGAAAGGGTGAATGTCTCAATGGTGCCCATGGTGCTTGACTTCTCCCATCCACTTGATCGTATTTTCGGTACCGTTCTTGATGCGCTCAATGTTGGAGCGATGACGGTACGTTACAAAACACCAGAGTGCTGAGAGGGAAAGACTTGCCTGAATCGGGGCATTGCTCAGCCAGCAGACGATGACCGCAATCAACAGAGAAAGAATCGAGGAAACCGAAACCATCCGGCACAGATACAGGATCCCGAAGAAGCAGAAAATCGGGAAGAAGAACTGCCAAAACACCGGCTGATGAAGGAAAACGACCAGTCCCAGCAGAAAGCCGTACGAAGTCGCCACTGCCTTGCCGCCATGGAAGCCGGCAAACACCGGATAGCAATGTCCGATGCAGCAGGCAAGTCCGGCCAGCGGAACGATCGAAGGCGTGACGTAGAACGCCAGCATCATCGAGAAAAACGCCTTGAACGCATCCAGCAGCGTCACGATGACAGCTACCGGTTTGCCGAGAACCCGGCCAGCATTGGAAGCACCGAGGTTTCCGCTGCCTTCTTTGCGTATGTCTTTATGAAAGAACACTTTTCCAATGACCAGCGCCCACGGCACCGATCCAAACAGATAGCTGACTGCCAGAACAAGTACGATTTTCATCTGCTGTCTCCTTAGCAATACGATCATTTTAGCACCTGGATCCCTGCCGAACGGGGCTGCCGGGAAATTTACGTTTTCTGCTATAATAGGTCGGCACCATGGAAAGGAACACGCATGCCAGAAAAAAGAAGATACGAAGACGACAGTATTCAGATTCTCAAGGGACTTGATCCGGTCCGCAAGCGGCCGGGAATGTATATTGGCTCCACGGATATCCATGGTCTCCATCATCTGATCTGGGAGATCGTCGATAACTCTGTTGACGAGGTGCTTAACGGCTACGGCAAGAAGATTACCATTACCCTGAACAAGGACGGCTCCTGCACGGTGGAAGATGAAGGCCGCGGCATGCCGATTGGAATGCATCCCTCCGGACGCAATACGCTGGAGGTTATTTTTACAGTTCTTCATGCCGGCGGAAAGTTCACATCCGAAGGCGGCTATAAAACAGCCGGCGGCCTCCATGGCGTCGGTGCCTCCGTTGTGAATGCTCTCAGCGAGTGGCTCGAAGTGGAAGTCTGCCATGATGGCAAGCGTGTACGCATGCGGTTTGAGCACGGCGACAGGAAGATCGGCAAGCTGCAGGATCTCGGTCCGACCAACCGCAGCGGTTCCAAGGTAACCTTCAAACCGGACCCCGAAATTTTCACAACAACCACGTTCAAGTACGATACCGTGTGCGAGCGGGCGCGGGAGGAAGCCTTCCTGCTGTCCGGCGTCTCGATGACTGTCATCGATGCCCGCGGGAAGGATATTCAGAAAGAGGAATTCTGCTATCAGGATGGTCCTACCGCTTTTCTGAACTATCTCAATGAGGATCGCAATGTCATTTCGCCGCCTGTAAAGTTCAGCGGCGAAAGCCAGGGCATCCAGGTCAATGTTGCCTTCCAGTATACGGACGATTATCAGGAAAATACCTATTCCTTTGCCAATCTTGTCCGTACGACGGACGGCGGCAGCCATGAACAGGGTTACAAGACCGCCTTTACCAAGGCCGTCAATGACTATGCCCGCAAATACGGACTGCTGAAGGAAAAGGATAAGAATCTTGAAGGAAGCGATGTCCGCGAAGGACTGACTTCGATCGTCTCCGTTTCCGTTCCGGAGGAGATCCTGCAGTTTGAAGGACAGACCAAGGGAAAGCTCGGAACACCACAGGCGGGACCTGCGGTTTCTGCCGTTGTCTCAGATAAGCTTGCCTTCTGGTTTGAAGAAAACCGCGAACTGTCCGACACGCTGGTCCGCAAGATGATGAAGGCTTCCCAGGCCAGGGAGGCTGCCCGTAAGGCGCGGGAAGAAATCCGCAAGGGCACCAAGGCCTCCAAGGCAGAGAAGCTGCTGTCCGGAAAGCTGGCGCCGGCCAATTCCCGCGATGCGCGGATCAAGGAACTGTTCCTGGTTGAGGGTGATTCTGCAGGCGGCTCTGCGAAGCAGGGAAGAGACTCTCATTTCCAGGCTATTCTGCCGCTGCGTGGAAAGGTATTGAATACGGAGAAGTGTTCCCTGAACGACATTGCCAAGAACCTTGAGCTCAATACGCTGACCCATGCGATCGGGGCAGGTCTGGGCAGTGATTTTGACTATACCGAAAGCAACTATTCGAAGATCATCATCATGACCGATGCCGATGATGATGGGTCGCATATTCAGATTCTTCTGCTCACGTTCTTCTACCGTTACATGCGGCCGCTGATTGAGCACGGCATGGTGTATATTGCACTGCCGCCGCTGTATCGGGTCGGACATGGCAAGCAGGTGGACTACTGCTACACGGATGATGAACTGGACGCCGAGAGGAAGAAGTACGGACGTCTGGAAGTGCAGCGTTACAAAGGCCTTGGTGAAATGAATGCGACGCAGCTCTGGGAGACGACCATGGATCCGGAACACCGGACGCTGATCCGTGTCGGCATTCAGGATGGTGTGCTGGCGGAGAAGCGTGTCTCGGTTCTCATGGGTGAGAAGGCGGAACCGCGCAAGAAATGGATCGAAGACAACATCTCCTTCACACTGGAAGATGATTTTAAGGTGGAGACGAAGTAATGGCGAAAAAGAATGAAGTGATCGATCATACCGTCTATCAGAACGAGCTTCTGGAAGACATCATGGGGGACCGGTTCAGCCGCTACGCCAAATACATCATTCAGGAGCGTGCGCTTCCGGATGCCCGCGACGGTCTCAAGCCGGTGCAGCGGCGCATTCTGTATGCGATGTATCACGATGGCAATACCTGGGACCATCCGTACCGCAAGTCGGCAAAGACGGTCGGTCTTGTCATCGGTAATTATCATCCCCATGGTGATACGTCGGTCTATGATGCGATGATCCGCATGTCGCAAAGCTGGAAGGTTCGGCTTCCTTTGATCGATGTCCACGGCAATAACGGTTCGATCGATGACGATCCGGCCGCTGCGATGCGTTATACCGAAGCACGTCTGGCCAAGGTGACCGAGGTCATGGAAAACGATCTCGACAAGGATACGGTTGAAATGGCTCCGAACTTCGACGATACGGAGCTGGAGCCGACGGTTCTTCCGGTTCCTTTCCCGGTCATGCTTGTCAACGGCGCCACCGGCATCGCGGCCGGCTATGCGACCAATATGCCTCCGCACAATCTGGGCGAAGTCGTTGATGCGACGATTTACCGTCTCAACAATCCGGAGTGTTCGCTCGATGAGCTGATGCAGATCATTCCGGGACCTGATTTTCCGACCGGCGGAATCGTGCAGGGAGCCGACGGCATCCGTGAAGCCTTTGCGACAGGACACGGCCGCATTGTCGTACGTGGACGGGCAGATATCGTCGAAGGGCGGACATGCAATCAGATCATCATCACCGAAGTTCCCTATGAAGTCATCAAGTCGGAACTGGTCAAGCGCATTGATGAGATCCGTCTCAACCGTTCCATCGACGGCATGCTCGATGTACGGGATGAGTCGGACCGCATGGGTCTGAAGGTTGTGGTCGATGTCCGCAAAGATGCGGATGCGCAGACGATTCTCAACTATCTGTACAAGAATACGGATCTGCAGATCTACTACAACTACAACAATGTGACAATCGTGGATCAGCGGCCGGTGCAGATCGGGCTGATCGGGCTTCTGGATGCGTTCATCAATTTCCGCAAGGAGGTTGTGCGGCGCCGTTCCCTGTTTGAAAAGAAACAGATGGAGGATCGGGGCCATATCATTGAAGGTCTGATGAAGGCAGTATCGATCCTGGATGAAGTTATCGCCCTGATCCGTGCCTCCAAGGACAAAGCGGACGCAAAGAAGGGCCTCATGGAGACCTTCGGCTTTGATGACAAACAGGCGGAAGCTATCGTCATGATGCGGCTGTACCGTCTGTCCAATACGGATATTGTGGCTTTGCGCAACGAGTTTGCCGAGCTGACCAACAAGATCGAAGAAGTGAACGACATCCTTGAAAACGAGAACGTGATGCGTTCTGTTATCGTCAAAGAGCTGCGGGCCGTGAAGAAGGAGTACGACGATCCGCGCCGTACACGGATTGAGGAAAATGTTTCGGCGATTGTCATCGATAAGGCGGCAACGATTGCCAATGAGCGGGTCATGGTCACGGTTTCCCGCGATGGCTATGTGAAGCGTGTCAGCATGAAGTCCTATCAGGCTTCCTTGCAGGCCGGTACGAAGCTGACGGGGCTCAAGGAAGGGGACGCACTGATCGGAACGATCGAGTGCGATACGCTGAATGTCCTTCTTCTGTTTACGACGAAGGGCAACTTTGCATATCTGCCGGTATGGCAGGTTGATGATGGCAAATGGCGCGATATCGGTACGCATCTGAATAAATATGTACGGATCGAAGGTACGGACAAGATCGTCAATGCGGTGCTGGTGCCTTCCTTCGATACCTATGCGTGGATCGTGACGGCATCGGAAAATGGACAGATCAAGCGGACGCCGGTCCGCGACTTCCAGCTGCAGCGCAATACCCGTGTGATGACGGCGATGAACCTGAACCCGGGTGCCGGCCTGCTGGCGGCGTTTGCTGTATACGCTGAAGATGAGGCGGTGCTGTTAACGCGGGATGGCTTCCTTACACGATATCCGATTACGCAGATTCCGGTGCAGGGCTTAAAGGCAAGGGGCGTGAAAGCCATCAATATTTCCAGAGGTGATCGTCTGGCGGCGGCATGTGTTCTTCACAAGGAGGATAATGCGCTGACTGTGATTACCGACGGTGCGGCGATGAAGCGTCTCAAGGTGGAAGAAACCGTCGAAAGCAACCGCCCGAGTAAAGGCTGTCTTGCGGCGAAGCGGCTGAAAACACATCCGTATGTGATGAGGGACATTCTCTCTGTCCATTCGGGGGAAACGGTCTCCTTCTTTGATCCTGAGGAACATGATCTTCCGGTTGTGGACATTCCTCTGAAGACGGCAGCGACGACATTCTCTGAGCCGATTACGCTCAACGCGGGATGGTATCGTCTGAAGGACATTGATGAGTGCCGCGTCGTTGACCGGCCGGCGGATGCGGATGATACGGAACACGACGAAGTGGAGACAATTTCGCTGTTTGACGGGGAGGAAGGCAATGGCTAAATGCATCGGCTGCGGCGCAGAGCTTCAGACAATGGATCCTAACGGTATCGGCTACACGCCCAAAGAGGGCAGCAGCTATTGCCAGCGATGTTTCCGGCTGATCCACTACGATGATCTTGGCATTTCGATGCGCAGGGGCATTGATCCGGAACGGGTATTGAACCGGCTGGAGAAGATGGACGGCCTCTTTGTGTGGGTTGTGGATCTCTTTGACTTCGAGGCCGGCATGATTGAAGGTCTTGCGCGGCGGTTTGGATCGAAACAGATCATCCTTGCCGGAACGAAGCGGGATCTTCTTCCGGATACGCTGAGTGACGGCAAGCTGCGTCAGTTTCTGCAGGAGCGCCTGAAGGAGCAGGGCATTTCCATCAAGGAAATGTATCTTCTTTCCCTGAACGGGGATGAGCAGCTGGATAATCTCAGGAACTGCCTGATCCAGGAACATGGCGATGTTGTGTTCTTCGGCCGTGCCAACAGCGGCAAGAGTACGCTGATCAACCGCCTGCTGAATACCGATGTACTGACCAGTTCGCGCTATCCCGGGACGACGATTGATTTTCATGAAATGGAAGTCAACGGGTATACATGGACGGATACACCGGGCATTGAAGTCGGACAGTCCATGGTCATGGACGTGGCAGAGAAGAATCTGAAGCAGCTTCTTCCTTCGCGCTCCATTCGTCCCCGGATCTTTCAGGTCTATGAGGAGCAGAGCTTTGCGATCGGGGGACTGGTGCGAATTGATCTGAGCAATGTGACCAACGGCAGCGCCGTATTCTACTGCAGCGAGAGGCTGAACGTGCACCGGGGAAATCTGGCGCAGGCGGATGCCTTATGGCAGAAGCACTATGGCGATCTTCTTTCGCCGATACCCAATGAGTTTCCCGGAACCATGCATGCGGTCCACAAGGAGGGCCGCAAGATGGATGCGGTGATTGACGGCCTGGGGTGGGTGTGTGTATCCGGAGATGTCGGTACGCTGCGTGTCTATGCGCCAAAACAGGTGAATGTTACATTCAGAAAGGCAATGATTTGATGTTGACGAAGAAACAGAAAAAATATCTGGCAGGGCAGGCGGTGAATCTGAAACCCCTGTTTCAGGTGGGCAAGGACGCGCTGAGCGACAACTTCATCGTGATGATTGACAATGCGCTGCGGGCAAGAGAGCTGATCAAGATCAAGGTGCTGAAGACGGCGCCGGAAGATGTGGAAGAGATCGCCTTTGATCTTGCCATGAATACGGAAAGCGAAGTGGTGCAGCGCATCGGCAGAACGATCGTTCTCTACCGCCGTAACCCGGATAAACAGGGTATCATTCTTCCATGAAGACAGTCACTCTCACGGGCAGATTCGATCCCATCACGCAAAGCGAGCTGGAGACGATCACCGGCTGGCGCAAGCGTGGATACCAGGTATTCGTAGCAGTTAGCGGTGAAGGAATTCTTTCTCCGGCATCGCGCATTCAGCTGCTGAAGGCTGCGATCGCCCCCTGGCGTCATGTGTCGATTGCAGAAAAAGATGCAGTTGGAAAGGATACCGTTGATATCACGGATCAGGCGATGGAAGAGAAAGTCCGCAGCGGCTGTTTCCGCTATGGGGCAGCGGGTACCAGGACACTGCTTCTTGAAAACGGGTGGTATCTCAATGAGGTCGTTTATGCCCAGTGCAGTCCGCACCGGGCAGCGCATTCCATCTCCGTTGCCCGGGTATGCAGAGATCTGGCCAGGGCAAACGGTGTTGATGAGCTGCTTGCCTGGCGCACCGGAATGCTGCATGATATAACAAAACGGATGAATGACGACGAGGGGAGAAAGATCCTTGCCGTCTATGAACCGGACAAGCTGACGCAGAATGTGAAGATCTGGCACAGCTACACGGCCGTGTACTGGCTGAAGAAGGAAATGGGGCTGTATGATCCACGGATTCTTTCCGCCATTCACTGTCATACGGTGGGACACGGGCGAACCAGGCTGGACTGGATCCTGTACGTTGCGGATAAGTGCGAGCCGACGCGGGGCTATGACAGCTCCAAGGAGCTTGGCCTGGCAAAGAAGAATCTGAAGGCGGCGGCGCAGCTGGTGTATGAAGAAGCGGAGTCTTACCGCGAGGGACGAGAGGGAAAAGAATAAATTCATGCAGGAATTATTGAATCTTGTTGAAAAGACGCTGGATGAGAAGCTGGCGGAAAACATTACGGTCATTGACATGAAGGGGGTCAGCCCTTTTACAGATCATTTCGTGATCTGTACGGCAATGAATCCGCGCCATGCCAATGCACTGGCCGAGGATCTGATGAAGGAAGCGGAGAAAAACGGCTTCCATGTGCGTCAAAGAGAAGGTGCGGAGGGCAGTTCGTGGATCCTGGTCGATCTTTATGACTGCATCGTTCACATCTTTACGGAACAGGCGCGTCAGCAGTACCGGCTGGAACAACTGTGGGGCGATCGTCCGATGGAAGTCTATGAAGGAAAGAAGAAAGATGAGGTGCAGCCGTGAATACACTCGCAATTGAGATGCTGGTGACGATTGTGCTGCCGCTGGTTGGCTTTGTTGTCGGTTACAGACAGATGCACCAGGCGGTATACAATGCCGAGACACCAACGAAAAAGAAGCAGCTGAATACGCTGTACTTCCTTGTGTTTGCTCATGTACTCTTCGGCATTGTGGAGGCCGGAGTGCTGCTGTATACGAAGCCTTCTGCGGTTCTGCCTGTGTACTCGGCGATTGTGGCCGGGGCCCTGGGACTGGTTGGATCCGTGATGTCAGGAAGCCAGTCGGCGAAGCAGCTGGAGCAGGGCTTTATGAATCATGAAGAACGCTATACAGCGTGCCGGAACAAGGCGGCGTTTATGGTTCTGCTGTCAGCGGCGGGAATGGCATTCCTGCTGGTGTCGGTGTTTGCGGTTCACTGAGTTACCAATATGGAAAAAGGGACTGTAACAGTTTGAGCATATTTAGAATCTGCTCAGGCTGCTACGGCCCCTTTTCTTGCATGGTGAATGATAGTGCTCGAGCATTCATTCTCCGGCAATATGAAAAAGCGGCTGACGGTATCAAATCAGCACGCATTAAAAACATCTTTGTTAGTTCCATGAAAATTTCTTACTGTCTTTCGCTTTAGTTCATCAGTGAATTCTGCTCTGGCTTCTTCACAGTCAGACGCCAGTGGTGATATTTGCGGAGATTGTATCCCATGATTACCAGAAGAAATTCCATTTTTACGTTTTTCATTCCTCTTCTATGGAATCGGGTAAATCTCATGTCTTCCTTAATCACTCCGAAGGCACCTTCCGCCTGCTCGCTGCGCTTGGTTTTCAGTTCGATTCCTTTCTCTGAATCCAGCTGTTTTCTGGCTTCCGCTTTCAGCTCTTCACCCACAACATTCACGCTGTTCTGACGATATCCACGCTTGTTGTACTTCGGTATACATTTGTCTCTCAGTGGACAGCCTTCGCAATGTTTTGGCTCTGAATAATTCTGCAGAATGGTCAGATTTCCTGCCCGTGAAATTGAACTTCTGTCTCCGTCATAATGATCGAACTTTCTTCCATTCGGACAGATCCGATAGCCATCTTTATCAACACCCCAGTTGAATGTATTAAATGGGTGATTCTTCCTGAACATTCTGTCGTGTTCCTTGCCGTACATCGGGAACTTCTGAACCAGATTTATTCCATGCCGGATGTTATACAGATAATTGTCATAACCTCCATATCCGGCATCAGCCGTCGGATCCCTGGGATAATAACCGTATAAGCTGTGGAATCGCTCCATAAATGGTTCCCAGGTGACCGTATCTCCAGGCGTCTGATAGATATCGCTGTTTACAATGAATCCCTCTGAAACGGCGATCTGGCAGTTATAGCAGGGGCGTGTTACACCGGAACGGTTGTAATAATCCCATTTGGTAGCCATGAAGGTCGCATCATGATCCGTCTTTGAGCAGCTGTTCCTGTCACCAATGATAGAAAGCCAGGTCTCATAGCCGCTGAGCCGTATTGCGTAGCCAAGCAGAAGATCATACCGCTTCTGAATGTCTGACTTGCGCTTTCCTTTTCCGTACTGAATTTGAATGTTTTCATGAACCATGACATCCATCAGATACTGAACGATGAACCATATTTCCAAAGCAGAGTATCTCACTTTGGTTTCGTAATAGTACCCATAAGCGAGATTCAGTGAGGTGACCGCTTTGGTAATATCGCGGAAGAGATCTGCACGTGCATTCAGAATTCGTTTCTTATAAACAAAGGAATTCTTGTACGCATTCGCCTCGATCTTCGTGCCATCTACGAACTGAGTGTTCGGATCAATTCCAGTCTCGTTGATAATATCCAGGTTGAGATCCTTCATGAGGCTGTCAATGGATTCAGTGAGCTGATTCATCACACGCGAAAAGGCCATTTTACTGGGCATTTCCTGATTAGAGAGATAGATGAACCGGATATCGGTCCGACAGTGCTGGACGATATCTTCCAGGGAATAAATGCGATTCATGTAGGCAAAGAGAATGACTTTAACGAGCATACCTCTGTCATGACTGCGGGAGTTATTCGAACGGATTGGTTTCACATAACGGCTGAAGTTCACTCCTTTCACCGCACCGAGAAACGAATAAAGGGTGTCATCCTGAGGCACTTTGATAAAGAGATTAAGAGGCAGGGCCAGCTGAACAGCGTTATAATAAGTGCGCTGATCGGGTCCTTCGAAAACAAGATCAGCATTTTTCATACCTTAATTATACATGCAAGCATGTATTTAATCAACATGGATTTCAACTTTCTTGAACTTCTTTAACATCAGACCGCCGAAAAAGGAGCCATAACAGTCATTCAACTGTTACAGCCCCTTTTCATTAACGTTTTATTGAGCTGCGGAAGTAGGAGCTGGGGCATTGTAGAGCTTATTGAGCTCGAGCCAGCTGATCAGCGTCTGACTGCTGATCGGGTTATCGTCCGTCCATTCCAGCGTGTTTTCAATCTTGATCTCGCCATTGTCGTTCTTCACGGCAACAAAGGCAGGGAAGGAAGAAACCGTCCAGTCGGTATAGAGGCGGTTGTAATCCATGTTTTCCACAAGATCCGTAATATCAACATATTCAATCAGCGAAGACAGGGTCAGACCGGTTTCCCGTTCCGTATCCCGTATGACCGTATCTTCCACGAATGCACAGTTGTTATCTTCACTGGTGCAGAAGAAGTAGTAATGTGTCGCGGAAGCGCCGCTGTTGAGCGTATAGTCGCGCAGCGTGTCATAGTAAAGCGTGCTGCCGTTATTCTGGGCGAAGGCGCTGGTTTCCGCCAGCTCCGGCTTGTTGCCGAGATATACAACAACGGCGCCGGAATAAATGGCCAGTAAGGCCAGAAGAGTAAGCATAATCCGCTTGAACATAAAATCACCTGCCTAGTATTCTATCATTCCCTGTTTTCGGTTGGAATGGATTTCATACAGGTCAAGCGGATCGCGCAGCGGCCTTATTGGATATATTCTGTTTTGAACGCTCCGATCAGCTTTTTTTCCACGGCTTCGGCTTTTTCCTTGTCCTCATCCAGGATCGATGCATAGATCTTCAGCTTCGGCTCGGTTCCGGAAGGACGGATCACAAGGGATCCACCATTGAAGGAGAATTTCATGACATTTGATTTCGGAAGTCCATCAATGCCATTGCTGTAATCTTTCCGCTCCAGAATATTCATGCCTGCAATCTCCTGAACCGGGCCGCGCAGACGGTCCATGATGCCGTCCATTTCCTGCATGCCTTTTTCGCCCGGAAAGGAGAATGAATGCAGCGTATTCAGCATATAGCCATAGGTGCCGTAAATCTCGTTCAACCGCTGAACCAGCGTTTTGCCATGTGCTTTCCAGTAGGCGGCGGTTTCCGTAATCAGCATGACGCCATCGACGCCATCCTTATCCCGAACATAGGTGCCGTTCAGATAGCCGCAGCTTTCTTCAAAGCCGAACACATACGAAGCAGCCTTTCCGCTGTTTTCCAGCAGTCCGATCTGTTCGCCAATGTACTTGAATCCTGTCAGGACATTGATTGTCCGCACGCCGAAGCTTTGCGCAATCTTTTCGGCCAGATCCGATGTGACGATCGTTTTGATCAATACCGGATCCGCAGGCATCGTATGGTGTCTGGATTTCTGCTGACAGATATAGTCCAGCAGCAGAAGACCGACCTCATTGCCGCTGAGTCTCAGCAACGCCCCGCCATCCCGTGCCATGACACCGACACGGTCACAATCCGGATCCGTCGCAATCAAAAGATCTGCGTGCTTCTTTTCAGCAAGCTGTTTTCCCAGTGTCAGCGCCTCATCAAGTTCCGGGTTGGGATAGGGACAGGTCGGAAAATCTTCATCCGGCATTTCCTGTTCAGGCACGACACTTACATTGTGGAATCCCTGTTTTTCCAGAATCTTCAGAACAGGTACTCTGCCCGTTCCGTTCAGGGGCGTATAAACAATGGAAAGGCTGCGGTCCGCATCGTCGCCAAACAGCTGCGACTGCTGACTGACGGTATCAAGGAAGCAGGAAAGAACAGCTTCATCAATGAGCTGGATCTTTCCGGAAGAAAGATCTTCCTCATAGGAGGAAGAGAGAATATCTTCAAACGGATCCAGCTGCTCAATTTCCTTCAGGATTCTTGAAGCGGCTTCCGTGGTAATCTGACAGCCGTCCGCTCCGTATACCTTGTATCCGTTATATTCGGCAGGGTTGTGGGATGCGGTGATCATGATGCCGGCAGAAGTATGAAAATACCGCACGGCATACGAAAGGCAGGGAGTGGGCATCAGCTGCGGATAGAGATATACCCGGATGCCGTTGGCACACAGTACTTCTGCAGCCGTTTGTGCAAACAGCTTCGACTTCCTGCGGGAATCATAGCTGATGGCGACGGATGGAGATGCCGCTGTTTTCTTGAGGCCATTGGCCAGTCCCTGGGTCGCTTTTGCTACGGTGTAGACATTCATGCGGTTGGTGCCGGCACCGATGATTCCTCTCAGTCCGCCGGTTCCGAATTTCAGATCCTGATAAAAGGCATCTTCGATGGCGTCCTCGTAATTCTCAATGGCAGAGAGTTCTTTCTGCAGATCGGGGTCCCTGTCTGCTTTTTTCAGCCATAACCGGTAAAGTTCATCAATTTTATGATTCATTTTTTTCCTCCTCAGCATTCGATGGAAAGAAACTTTGCGCTGCCGTGCAGGTGTGCCGGCTTTGATCCGGCCGGAATGAAAATACAGTCACCCTTGAAGAAGAAAAGATCTTCGTCGGTGCGCATTACGCCGCATCCGTCGATGCACAGCAGAATACGGAAGGTATAGTTTGTTGTCTGGATGGGAACCATCGAGCGAACGACCGCTGTATTCAATAGAACACGGTCCACCTGAAAATACGGACACCGGCACAGACGTTCGGTCGCAAAACCGCGCTGATAATGAAGAACATGCATCGGCTGCTGAGGCGGCTGCAGCGCGGAAAGATCCGCCACGTCCAGAGCCCCCGAAATGTTCAGCGGCCGCTCTTTTCCGTTTTTATCCAGCCGGTGGTAATCGAACAGGCGGTAGGTAAGATCGGAGCTTTCCTGAATTTCCGCCGCCAGAACGCCATGGTTGATGGCATGGATCGTGCCGGCTTTGATCAGAAATACATCGCCCTTCTTTACAGGGACGTAGTTCAGATACTTTGTAAAATCTCCGCGGAGCAGCTCTTCTTCCGCTTCTTTCCGGCTCAAGGGATACTTGAGGCCGTAAACAATCGTCGCTCCCGGCTCCGCGTCAAGGATGTACCACAGTTCCGTCTTTCCGGACTGTCCGTTTTCATGCGATCGCGCGTAGGCATCATCCGGATGTACCTGAATGGAAAGATCCTGATCGGCGTCAATGAATTTCACCAGAACGGGCAGATCGCTGCGGCTGATCGCATTGGTTCCCATGAATTCCGGATGTGACTCAAGTACGGACCGCAGGGTGCGGTTTTTGAAGGGGCCGCTGGCAATGATGCTTTCACCGGCCGGATGAACGGAACATTCCCAGGTTTCCGCAAGAGGGGAGAGATCGATTTTCTTTCCGAATTCCGTATTGAGACGGTTTCCGCCCCACAGATAATCCTTTGCGGCAGGCTTCAGAAGAAAGGGATCATTCATCGAGCGAGTATTTGTGCTTGTCATGAACACTGATTTCTTCTCCCAGCTGAACTTCGATCACCTTCAGCTCACTGAGGGCAATGATCGTATGGCGGCAGCCGGCTTCGATCGTAATGACATCCCCCGGTTTTACGGGCTGTTTCATGCCGTCAACGACTGTCTCACCGTTGCCCGAGAGCACCGCCCATATTTCATTGCGATGATCGTGGCTGTGATAGTTCATCCGGCTGCCGGGCTTCAGGGTTACCAGAATCGTCATGCTTGCCTTCTGAACATCCAGTACCTCATAGCTGCCCCACGATTTTTCGGCAAACCGGGCCGGCTGTTCCAGTTTGTCAACATAGGGCTTCATATAGCTGGAGCGGTCCTTGTCCGCCACCAGAATTCCATCGGGGCTTGCCGCAACAACAACATTCTTCAATCCCATGCACAGAATCGGCAGGTTCAGCTCATTGACGACGGTTGTATCTTCACAGGTCTCATCGAGCTCGCCCTGGCCGATCACCGGATCCGTCATCACTTTGCTTAAGGTATTCCATGTGCCGGCATCGAGCCACTGGCCCTGAAAACGGAGAACTTCGATATGCGGTTCCTTTTCGACAAAGGCATAGTCAAAGGAAATCTTCTGCACAGCATCGTAATGATCATAGAGATCCTGATAGCCCGAGAAGGACAGCAGTTCCTCCGCCTTCTGCAGGACATGTCCGATTTTGAAACCGAAGACGCCGCCGTTCCACAGAGCCCCCTGCGCAATATAGCCGGCAGCGGTCTCAGCGTCCGGCTTCTCCTTGAAGCACTCGACCAGTGAAACCGGATCCTTTGTCTTCGGGATGATATATCCGTATTTTTCGCTTGGATAAGTCGGTTCAATTCCCATCAGAACAAGACCCTGCTCCGATTCCTTTGCCCGCTGATAAATCTTCTGCAGCATCTCAAAATAGTCGTTGTTCACATAGGGATCAACGGGGCAGACGACAACCGCCTCATCCAGCGGCATCTTCCTGATTTCATGAAGATAGGAACAGGCCAGCGCAATGGCCGCAAAGGTGTCGCGGCGGGAAGGCTCGATGCATACGTCTACGTGTTCGCCAAGCTGATTGTGCAGCGCTGATACCTGGGAACGGCTTGTGGTGATGAGAATCTGCGCCTGCGGTTCCACTTCGTGGACCTGGCGGAAGATTCTCTGAACCATGGATTCGTAGGTTCCGCCCGGACGCTTGAATATTTTCAGAAACTGTTTGGAGCGTACATCGTTGGAAAGGGGCCAGAGACGCTTGCCGGACCCTCCGGAAAGTAAAATAAGATTCATGTCTTACCTCTCGGCCCGCACCGGGTTGTTCAGAAAGTCCTGATAGGTCAGGCGGATGCCTTCGTCAAGACTTGTCTTCGGCTGCCAGCCCATGGCTTTGGACTTACTGATATCGAGAAGCTTCCGCGGCGTTCCATTTGGTTTGGACGGGTCCCAGCGGATTTCACCCGTATAGCCTACGATCTTTGCGACCTTTTCCGTAAGCTCGCGGATGGTCAGTTCCTTGCCTGTGCCGGCATTGACGGTTTCGTTGCCGCTGTAGTTGTTCATCAGAAAGACACAGAAATTCGCAAGATCATCCACGTAAAGAAATTCACGCAGCGGCGAACCGTCACCCCAGCAGGTTACGTAGGGAAGATTCTGTTCCTTTGCCTCATGGAAGCGGCGGATCAGAGCCGGAAGTACATGGCTGTGCGTCGGATGATAATTGTCATTGGGACCGTAGAGATTTGTCGGCATGACGGAAATATAATCCGTACCGTACTGACGGTTCAGATATTCACAGTATTTGAGACCCGAAATCTTGGCGAGCGCATAGGCTTCATTGGTTTTTTCAAGCTCGGAGGTGAGAAGGCAGCTTTCCTTCATCGGCTGGGGAGCCATGCGGGGATAAATGCACGAGCTTCCGAGAAACTCCAGCTTCCTGACGCCGTTCTGCCAGGCGCTGTGGATCACATTCATTTCCAGGATCATGTTTTCATACATGAAATCGGCCAGAGCCTCCTGGTTGGCGACAATGCCCCCAACCTTGGCTGCCGCAAGGAACACATACTCCGGCTTTTCGCTGGCAAAGAACTGTTCCACGGCATCCTGACGGGTCAGATCCAGCTCCTTGTGTGTACGTGTGACGATATTTGTATAGCCCTGTTTCTGCAGCTCTCTGACAATGGCGGAGCCGACCATGCCGTGATGACCGGCAACATAGATCTTTGCGTCCTTCGCCATTGGCGGCTGTTTGCTTCTGTATTCTTCCGGAATCATATTCTACCTTCTTTCTTAATCAACTGCGGAATCTTTCAATGCCTTTTCCAGCTTTGCCTGTCGGCGGTCATGTTCCGCCATGATGCGGACAAGCTCTTCATACGGTGTTTCCTGAGGATTCCATCCAAGCCTGTTCTTTGCCTTGGTCGGATCTCCGAGCAGGTTGACGACATCGGTCGGACGATACCATTTTTCATTCGTGCAGACGAGCATCTTTCCGGTCTTTGCATCATAGGCTTTCTTGTCTTTTCCTTCGCCTTCCCAGCGCAGTTCGATGCCGTTGGCACGGAACGCTTTGTCGGTGAAGTCCTGAACCGTATGCTGCTCACCGGAAGCGATCACATAGTCATCCGGTTGATCCTGCTGAAGGATGAGCCACTGGCATTTGACATAGTCTTTGGCATAGCCCCAGTCGCGTCTGGAATCCATGTTGCCAAGCTCCAGATGGTCCTGAAGCCCCTCGGCAATCCGGCCGGCCGCCAGGGTGATCTTTCTGGTCACAAAGTTTTCGCCGCGACGTTCGGATTCGTGGTTAAAGAGGATGCCGTTGCAGGCAAACATGCCGTATGCCTCCCGATACTCCTTCACGATCCAGTAGCCGTACAGCTTTGCAACTGCATAGGGACTGTAGGGATGGAACGGGGTGGTTTCCTTCTGGGGAACTTCTTCAACCTTTCCGAACAGTTCGGAAGTCGATGCCTGATAGAAGCGCGTTGTCTTTGTCAGGCCGCAGATGCGGATCGCTTCCAACAGACGCAGAACGCCAAGCGCATCAACATTTCCGGTATATTCGGAGGAGTCGAAGGAGACGTGGACATCGGACTGGGCGGCGAGATTGTAGATTTCATCGGGCCGGACTTCGTTGATGATCCGGATTAATCCGGACCCGTCGGTCAGATCGCCGTCATGAAGAATGATCCGGTGCTGCCGGATCAGAGAATCGATGCGGCCGGTGTTGGAAATGGAAGAGCGGCGGACGATGCCATGGACTTCATAGCCTTTTTCGAGAAGAAACTCGGCGAGATAGGAACCATCTTGACCGGTGATGCCGGTGATGACTGCTTTTTTCATGTTTGTATCTCCTTATTGTCAGTATCAATGATACTTTTCCGCAAAAAAAAAGAAAAATCACTATCCTGTCGATTAATAGCACAATTCTGCTGTTTGCGTTACACCGCAAACGGCGGATTTGCGGACGCGGAGCGTCGGCACTTTTGGAACCGCCTCGACGGAGACCGCGACGGTACCAAAACGGCGTAGCTGAAAAGTAAATATGTAATCTATGATGAAGCTGTACGAAAGAGCAATCGTGNCGCAAACGGCGGATTTGCGGACGCGGAGCGTCGGCACTTTTGGAACCGCCTCGACGGAGACCGCGACGGTACCAAAACGGCGTAGCTGAAAAGTAAATATGTAATCTATGATGAAGCTGTACGAAAGAGCAATCGTGCAGCTTTTTCGTCATAGAAAGGATGGCAACCTATGTCGAAGGTACCAGAAAAGGAATCAAAGATTCTGAAAGCCTCACGGTACATTGAGAAAGGGCAACTGTCGCAGGGGAAAATCGCTGCGGCCCTCCACATCTCAAAAAACCACGTATCCATCATCGCGAGAAAAATGGCTGAGAACGGCTGGACATCACAGGATGTTGAATCCATGAGCGAGGAACAGAGAAAGGAGGTGTTCAAACGGAAAGACCTTCCGGAGCCTGCAGTAAAAAAAGAAATCTTATATGCAGAGCCTGACTATGAGTATCTTTGCCGGGAATTATTAAAACCTGGTGTTAACAAGGCGACACTTCACGAAGAGTATGTTGAAGATTGCAGGCGCGCAGGTCTGGTGCCTCTTCAGCTGACGCAGTTTAAGGTCCATATGAATGAGCATCTGCAGACAAAATCATTTTCAGAGATCATCCATCACAGACCTGGGGAAGAAACGGAGGTGGACTGGACCGGTGATCCGGCGCATTGGCATGATCCGGATACTGGAGAAGTGGTAACTGGATGGCTGTTTGTGGGAGTGCTCCCATTCAGCGGATACGGTTATGCGGAAGTGTTCCCGGACATGAAACTTCCTAACTGGATCATGGCGCATGTACACATGTATGAATACTTTGGCGGCACGACCAGAGTGCTTATCTGTGACAATCTTAAAACCGGCGTTATTAAGCATCCGGTTACCGGCGATGTGATTCTCCAGACAGACTATGAAGCGTTTGCCAACTACTATGGAATGGTAGTTGAGCCGGCGCGTGTTAAGAAACCGAATGATAAAGGCACGGTTGAAAATCTTGTTGGTAATCTAGAGAGTTACATTCTTGCAAAGCTTCGGAATTTCCAGTGCTTCTCCATTGGGGAATACAATGCGGAAGTTCGAAAATATCTGGATAAATTCAATGCGAAGCCATTCCAGAAAAAAGAAGGGAGCAGGCTGAGCTCATATCTCGATTATGAACGTACAGAGATGATTCCACTTCCTTCTGTTCCGTATGAGTACTATCAAAAGAAACTTGCCAAGGTCCAAAGCAACTGCTGTATCAGTTATGCGAAGAATTTCTATTCCGTACCCTATCGGTATATTGGCAGTACTGTGATACTGCGAATCTATCACAATCATATTGATATCTATTCCGGGGACGAAAAACTCTGCAGCCACGGCTTAATCGTTGGTCGTACGGGCTTATACGTGACAGACAACAGTCATTTTCCTCCTCATAGTTCTAACTATGGTGATTGGAACAGCAGCCGCTTCCACAGATGGGCAGAAGACTATGGCCCGTATACATATGAGGTGATCGACAAATTGTTTCGATACGGAGGCGCTGAGCAGAAATACTACAACAGCGCCCGATCCATATTAAAACTGGCAGATCTGTATTCTCCGGCAAGAGTTGAGCAGGCGTGCCAGCTAGCACTGAAACACTTCAAGCGTCCAGTCTATAGGAATATTAAAGCGATTCTTTATGCCGGACAAGACTTGAAAGAGGCGCAGATACAGGACCAGAATTCTGACACAGGCAAACAGCGCGAAGAGAAATCGCATGTCCGCGGAGCAGCTTATTATGCCAAGAAATAAGAAAAGCTATACCAGCCTGACGGCAGTTATAGAGAAACTGGAACGGATGAATCTCGACGCCATGGCGGAGCAGCTGAAAGAAATGGATAAAAGCGGCGAGCTCACCAGTAAAAGCCCCCTTGAAGTCCTGGATCAGCTCATATCATTTCAAAGTGTTGAGAATCAGAACAATACAACGGAAAGATATAAAAAGAAGGCAAAGCTTTACTCTCCCCTGGCGGATTTGCAGGATCTGCTGTATATTCCTTCCCGACATATTAATGCGGCGCTGGTGGATCAGCTGGCAACCAATCAATATATTGATAACAGCAGGAACGTAATGATCACTTCAGCAACGGGATGCGGAAAAACATTCCTTGCGTGCGCACTTGGCAATAATGCATGTGAACACCAATATACGGTTCGTTATTTTACAATGGCCGAACTGCTGGAGGGATTTCGAATCGCGGAGGCCAGAGGAAAGTATGTCAAGTTCCTGAGACAACTGGCAAATACATATCTGATTATCATTGATGACTTTCTGTTAACCAGCGTAACAGATCGTGATGTTGAATATCTTTATCGCCTTGTCGACAGCAAGCCTCTTAGAAATCATCCGAGATCGTTTATTATCTGTTCTCAGCTGATGAAGGATGAAATGTATACAAGACTAGGAGTGAGATCCACAAGCCTGGCAGACGCAATCATCAACAGACTGGTTTCCAAGGCATATGACCTGGAAATACAAGGGGATTCTATGCGGGAGATGGACATTACTGCTGAACTCGAACGCATCAGGGCAGCGCAGACAATAAAATAGTCGGAAAGAAGCTCAGCCTCTAATGATGGCTGAGTTTTCTATTTTTTTAGTACCAAACTGCCGTCGCTGCGGTACCAATTTACCGCCGGCACGGTTCCATTGATTGCCGTCGACGTCTCCCCAAAAGTCCGCTGTTTGCGTTACACTGGGGTCATTGAGGTGTCCATGGCATTTTCGACGGCTTTTTTTCCGGATGAAACCATTGTTTCTTCCAGGCGCATTCTGAATACTTCGTCTTCCTTTGCAAGAGCCAATCTTCTCTATCTTCAGGAAACCGGGAGGCTAAGGGCGCTGCAGGTTCATGCTTCGCACCGCAATTCGCTGTCTTCCTATCTGTTTTTTATGGTGCTCAAGGGCAGCGGAACCCTGCGAATCCATGAAAAGTGCTATGAGATGAAGAAGGGGGATTGTGCCTTCATTGACTGCATGGACGATTACAGCCATGAATCTTCGCCAGATTTCTGGCAGCTGGCGTGGGTCCATTTCAATGGGCCCAATATGCCTGCCATCTACGAAAAATACTGCAGCCGTGGTGGAAAAAACTGCTTTCATTCGGAAGAGCCTGAGAAATTTCTGAATGTATTGAACGATATCTATGTGACGGCCCAGGGCACTTCCTATATCCGCGATGTGGAACTGAATGAGGAACTCAGCCGGCTGATCACGGAGCTGATGCGCTACAGCTGGAATCCGGAAGATCAGAAAACGGTGCATAAAAAACTGGATCTGAATCGTCTGCGCGAATATCTGGATGCGCATTATACCGAGGAGATCCGCATTGATGATCTTGCGGCAAAGCATTTTGTAAATGCTTCGTACATGGAGCATTTATTCAAAGATGAAACCGGCATGACGATTACCGGATATCTGGCCAATCTGCGCATTACTACCGCCAAGAAATATCTGCGGTTTACGGATTGGAGCATTTCGAAAATCGCTCTTGCCTGCGGATACCGTGAGGCCAATTATTTTATCCGCAGCTTCCGAAAGGCGGAGGATATGACGCCGGGTGAGTTTCGCAGGCTGTGGCGGGGAGAACAATAAAGATGACAGAAGTTTACCATCCACTGGTCAGTATCATCATGACGACATATAACTGCGCCGATACGATCGATCGCACGCTGGCGGCCGTCGAGATGCAGGATTATGATTCGCTTGAAATTGTTATCAAAGACGGTGGATCCAAAGACGGCACTTGGCAGAAGCTGCAGGCGTTCCAGAATTCGAGCACACACAGGGTAATAGTCCGCCAGTCGGGGGATCAGGGCATTTATGATGCGATGAATCAGGGGTTTGCACTTTCACATGGCGATGTGCTTGCCTTCTGCAGCGATCTTCTGACCTATCCACAGGTGGTGAGTGATATGGTGCATGCCATTGCAGAAGGCGGGCCATCCTGTGTCGGGGCCCATGCGGATCTGGTGTATGCGCAGGGCGATGAAGTGAAGCGCTATTGGCATATGGGCCGGGGCAGAATTGAACAGGGATGGATGCCCGGCCATCCGACGCTGTATTTGAAGCGGCAGATTTATGAGACGTACGGTCTTTATGATGCCAACTACCGGATTGCGGCGGACTATGAGTTCATGATCCGTTTTCTGAAGGATCATCCGGATGATCTTGCCTATGTGCCGAAGGTCATTGTGAGCATGTATTACGGGGGAACCAGTACGGCATCCGCATCCAGCTACTGGAAGTCGCTGCAGGAGGCGACGCGGGCGCTGAAGCACAACGGCATTCCGCATCCCTGGCTGGTCAACGCTCGAAGAACGATCCGCCTGGTCCGCCAGATGCATGTTCGGCCCTGATCTGCTGTGAAAATTCGGTTGAAAAAGTTTTAGCACTCATATTGACATAGTGCTAAGAGGTGGATACTATAGGGGTTGTTGGTTAGCACTCGAATAGTTCAAGTGCTGATACATGGAGGTGTGAATAGGTATGTTAAAGCCGTTACATGATTATGTTGTTCTGGAAAAAGTAAAAGAGGAAGTCAAGACAGAGTCGGGCATCATTCTGACGACCAAGGAAGCCAAGGATGAGCCGTCCCTGGGCAAAGTAGTCGCTGTCGGTCCGGGCAAGACGGAAGATGGAAAGCTGATTTCGATCGAGCTCAAGAAGGGCGAGAAGGTTATTTACAAGAAGTATTCGGGAACGGATGTTACCTATAAGAAGGAAGATTATCTTCTGATTTCGGCCGATGATATTCTGGCCGTTGTCGAAGACTGAGAATTGAGAGGAGATCAATAAGAGTATGGCAAAGGATATTCAGTACGGAAAAGATGCCCGCGTCAAGATGCTGGCTGGCGTTAACAAGCTGGCGGATGCGGTAAAGGTTACGCTTGGTCCGAAGGGCCGCAACGTTGTTCTGGAGAAGAGCTATGGTTCACCGCTGATCACCAATGACGGTGTCACAATTGCGAAGGAAATCGAGCTCAAGGACAAGTATGAGAACATGGGCGCTAAGCTTGTCTATGAAGTTGCCAACAACACCAACGAGAAGGCTGGTGATGGCACGACAACGGCTACACTGCTGGCGCAGGCAATGATTACCAATGGCCTGAAGGCTGTTGATAAGGGTTCGAACCCTGTTCTGATGCGGGAAGGCATGGAGAAGGCTGCCCAGGCTGTTGCGGATGAGCTGCTGAAGAACTCCAAGAAGGTTTCGACTTCTGCTGATATCAAGAACATTGCGACGATTTCTTCCGGCAGTGAAGAGATTGGGTCCATCATCGCTGAGGCAATGGAGAAGGTTGGCCGCGATGGTGTCATCAATGTCGATGAGTCCAAGTCCTTCGAGACAGAGCTTGAAGTGACGGAAGGTCTGCAGTATGACAAGGGCTTTGTTTCTCCGTACATGGTTTCCGATCATGAGAAGAACGAAGTTGAGCTCGACAATCCGCTGATCATGGTTACGGATCAGAAGGTCAACACGATTCAGGATATTCTGCCGGTTCTCGAGGAAGTCGTGAAGGCAAACCGTGCGCTGCTGCTGATTGCGGATGATTATGACAACGAAGTCATGTCCACTCTCATCATCAACAAGCTGCGCGGCACGTTCAATGTTGTGGCTACCAAGTCTCCTGGCTTCGGTGACAACGGCAAGAATCAGCTCGCTGATATCGCATGCATGACGGGTGCGAAGTTCTATGCCAAGGATCTGAACATGAATCTGGCTGATATGACGATGGCTGATCTTGGCACGGCTAAGAAGGTTGTCGTTGGCAAGGATAAGACCACGATCATCGGCGGCCATGGCAAGAAGGCTGATATTGAGGCACGCGTTGAGGAGATCAAGGCTGCCATTGAGAATACGACTTCTGACTATGACAAGAAGAAGCTGCTGGAACGCCTTGGCAAGATGACCAATGGCGTGGCTCTGATCAAGGTCGGTGCTACGACGGAGACGGAACTCAAGGATAAGAAGCTCCGTATCGAAGATGCTCTGAACGCAACGAAGGCTGCAGTTGAAGAGGGTGTTGTATGCGGCGGCGGTCTTGCTCTGCTGCAGGCTTACAAGTCCGTTAAGGATTCTCTGAAGTCCGATGTTACGGATACCCAGAAGGGCATGAATGTTGTTCTGGATGCTCTCAAGGAGCCGATCATGCAGATTGCGGAGAACGCTGGCTATGATGGCAACGAAATCCTTGAGAAGCAGCTTGCTCAGAAGGGCAACGTTGGCTTCAATGCTAAGAACGGCGAGTGGGTTGACATGTTCAAGGCCGGCATCCTGGATCCGACCAAGGTTACCCGCAGTGCTCTGCTGAATGCGGCAAGCATCTCCGGCCTGTTCATCACAACGGAAGCTGCTGTGACGACGATTCCGGAACCGGCACCTGCTGCTGCACCTGCTCCGGCTGATTATTGATCCTGAACAGGAACGGAAAGGAATAGGAAGTATGGCTCGCAATCGAAACATTGCGGGCCTTTATTTATGCTATGATCTTCATCAGTGATGAATAAATATAAATACCTGTTTCGCAATATCGGCATTCTTGCCATCAGCAACTTCAGTGTGCAGCTGCTCGCTTTTTTTCTGGTTCCGTTATATACATCCATTCTGAGTACGGAAGAGTATGGAATCTATGATCTCTATACAACGACGATTACGCTGATGATTCCTGTTTTGACGATTGATATCCAGGATGCGGTGCTGCGCTTTACTCTGGACGGTTCGAAGGACCGTGATCGCCAGGTGCTTTCCTACAGCATGCGTCTGCTTCTGATCGGGGCGGCGGCGGTTGGCGTGTTTCTGCTGCTGAACGCAAGATTTTCCTTTGTAAAGATCATCAACGCATACCCGCTGTATTTTTTCTTTATGTATGTGAGTGTTGCCTTCTATCAGGTGATGCAGAATTTTGCCCAGGGGCTGAACCAGGTGAAGCAGGTCGGCTGGTCCGGCGTGATCTGTTCCCTGGTGTTTTTCGTTCTGAATATTTTCTTCCTCGTTGGTCTGCATCTCGGGCTGCGCGGTTATTTCCTTGCGACCATCCTTTCCCGGATCATTCCCATGATTTACCTTTCGTTTTCCACGAGCGTCGGCAGCTATCTTACCTTTGAGCCGACCGGGAATGATCTGAAGAAATCGATGAAGGAATACAGCGCTCCACTGATTGTGAGCCAGATCGGCTGGTGGATCACAAGCGCTTCGGACCGTTACTTTGTGACATGGTTCTGCGGTGTTGCTGAAAACGGCATTTATTCCATTGCTTATAAAATTCCGAATGTTCTGAATACGGTTCAGTCGCTGTTCAATCAGGCATGGGTGCTTTCCTCAGTCAAAGAATTTGATCCGCAGGACAGGGACGGTTTCTTTTCGAATATCTACGGCATGTACAACGTTGTAATGACGCTTGCCTGCGAACTGGTCATTCTTCTTTCGCGGTGGATTTCGTCGATCCTGTTTGCCAATGACTTCTACGGGGCATGGATCTTCATTCCGTTTCTGACGCTGGGTGCACTGTTCGGGGCACTTGCCCAGGTGTTCAACGGCATCTATACGTCGGTAAAGGAGTCGAAAGTTGCGGCAGTGACGACGGCGGCCGGTTCGATTACGAATATCATTCTGAATTTCATTCTGATTCTGAAGCTTGGAACGATCGGGGCGGCAATTGCGACATTCTTCTCCTATTTTGTGGTGTGGCTGATCCGGATTCTCGGCATTGGCAAATATATTCAGCTGAAGCTTCCGCTCGTTCGGCAGATTGTTTCCTATCTGCTGCTGGGCCTTCAAACCGGGCTGCTCTATGTGCTGGATGAGTCGTTGACCTATTATCTTGTTTCTTTGATCATCTTTGTTGTTCTTTTGATCCTTTACCGCAGTGAGATTGGCGGCATGCTGGATGGCATGAAGAACTACCGCCGGGCATGATCCGCATACCGGTTCTGTTTCGGCGGATTTTCGGCCGGGTGTATCATGATTACGGCAGACAGGCGGGGTGTTATGAAAGTTCTTCATTTGTGTTTGATTGGTCCGTTCACCGATGGATGGAATTATCAGGAAAATCTTCTGACGAAATACCATGCCCGAATGGGACTGGAAACGGTTGTTCTTTGTTCCCGGTGGCAATGGGGAAAAGATGGGAAACTTGTCCTGGCGGACTGCGATGACTTTGTAAATGCGGATCATGTCCATATCTGTCGTCTTGCGATCAAGGGAAAAGATCAGTTCCGCCGTGTCTTCAAACGGTATCGCGGACTGTATGAGGCGATGGAGGAAGAAAATCCGGATTACCTGTTCATTCACGGGGTGGCGTTTCTTGATACAAAGGTGATCGCCCGGTACCTGCGCAATCATCCTCATGTCATTGCCTATGCGGATAATCACTCTGACTTTACCAATACGGCCATGACCTGGGCTTCGAAAAACATTCTTCATAAGATCATCTGGCGCCATTACAGCCGGCTTCTATTGCCGTATGTGAAGAAGTTTTTCGGTGTTCTGCCTGCCCGCGTAGATTTTCTGATGGATATGTACGGGTTTCCGAAGGAAAAATGCGATCTTCTTGTCATGGGGGCTGATGATGATTTCGTTGAGGAAAGCAGAGATCCAGCTCTGATCGCACAGGTTCGCAGTACCTATCACATCGGCAAGGATGATTTTCTGATCGTTACCGGTGGAAAGATTGACCGCTACAAGGCACAGGTGCTGAATCTTCTTGCGGCGGTAGGAAAATGGAATCAGACGCACCAAAAGCGGGTCAGGCTGCTGGTGTTTGGATCCATTGATGAAGAATTAAAGCCGAAGGTACTGGATTATTGTGACGGGAAGGATATTCAGTACATCGGCTGGCAGGAAAACCGATCTACCTATCATTTGATTGCCTGTGCGGATCTTGCGGTTTATCCCGGTCGTCATTCGGTGCTCTGGGAACAGACGGCGGGTCAGGGAATCCCGTTAGTCGTCAAGGACTGGCCGGGTACGCATCATGTCGATGTTGATGGCAATGTTATTTTTCTGAAGCAGGACAATGCCGAGGAAATTGAGCAGGTCCTTGATTCATTGCTGAATCATGCGGAAATCTATCAGACAATGCGGGACAAGGCACAGGCATCTGCGCATCTGTTTCTTTATTCCAGCATTGCGCGTAAAGCCCTGGGAATGGAAAAAGCCTGAGGAATGTCCGCTTTTCAGCTATACTAGATAAGAATCGGCTCAGGTAAAGGAGGGAAGAAAATGGGAAAAGCAAAGAATCATTCATCGTTGAAACAGTTTCTGTATCATTTTTTCCTTGTCCTGAATGTAGTGCTTATGTGCGCTCCTTTTGCCATTGCCTGGTATACCTATTTCAACCATCATATTGCGGCACCGTTCTGGCAGCGCGGCAACTATCTAATGGTTGTGCTGTACGTCATTATGTATTCGCTGTTTGCCAACACCTATGATGCGTTCTGGGTTTCGAATTCGAGGGTTTCGGAGCTTGTTTACAGTCAGATGCTGGCGGCGGGAATCACGGAATTTCTGATGTTCATTGTGATCGCTCTGCTTGGTCAGAGCTTTTCTGTGTCATGGCCGGTGCTTCTTCTGATTCCGATCCAGCTTGGCATTTCCGTTGCGTGGTCCTATTTTGTCCGCGGATGGTATTTTCGTGTATTTCCTGCGCATCCGACAATCATCGTCTGGGAAAAGGAAAATCATCTGGAGGATGAGATCCGCCATGACCATCTGGAACGCAATTACCGGATTGTCGGTAAATATCAGACAAAGCAGTGCATTGAAAACCTGTCGCTGCTGGACTGTTGCGATACGGTGTTCCTGGCCGGCGTCCACAGTCATGATCGCAATGCGATTCTGAAGTATTGTGTGGAACATAACATCACTGCCTATGTGATGCCTCGGATCGGGGATATTATTCTCAGCGGTGCCAAGCGTGTCCATATGTTTCATGTGCAGATTCTGCGGGTGCAGCGGTACCATCCTCCTTTTTATTATCTTCTGGTGAAGCGGATCTTTGATATTATCTTCTCCTTGTTCTTCCTGGTTCTGCTGTCTCCGTTGATGCTTGTCATTTCCCTTTTGATCCGGCGGGATGGCGGACCGGCTTTTTACCGTCAGAAGCGGCTGACCAAGGATGGCAGGTCGTTTGAAATTCTGAAGTTCCGCAGTATGCGCGTGGATGCTGAGAAAGACGGTGTTGCCCGCCTGTCTACCGGCGAAAACGATGACCGCATTACGCCGATCGGAAAGTGGATCCGCAAGGTGCGGCTGGATGAACTTCCACAGCTGATCAATATTCTGAAGGGTGATATGACGATTGTCGGCCCAAGACCGGAGCGGCCGGAAATCGCTGCCGAGTATCAGGAAACGCTGCCGGAATTCAACCTGCGTCTGCAGGCGAAAGCCGGATTGACCGGTCTTGCCCAGGTTTACGGAAAATACAATACGAAGCCGTACGATAAGCTGCAGATGGACCTGATGTATATTTCCAATCCAAGTCTGATTGAAGATATCCGGATCATCTTCATGACACTGAAAATTCTGTTCCTGAAAGAATCGACGGAGGGAGTTGCCGAGGGACAGATCACTGCCGGTGAGTCAAAAGAATCCGATCGACCGTAATAAGCAGGCATGTCAGATGCCGCTGAAGCGTTTCGCAGCAGGGGAGAGAAGTTATGAGTTCAGCAGATCAGCATGATCCGCTTGTGTCCGTTGTGATGGCTACATTCAACGAAAAGCCGGATCTGGTTGGCAAATCCATTGCAAGCATTCTTGGGCAGACTTACCGGAATATTGAACTGTTGATTTTTGATGACAGTACAAATGCGGACACAAGGGAGAAAATCGATTCCTTCTGTCAGGATGAAAGGGTCCGGGTGTTTCGTTCTCCGGAACGCGTTGGCTTCGTAAAGTCATTGAATCAGGGTTTGAGAGCGGCTAAAGGGACTTACATCGCCCGGATGGATGGGGATGATATGGCTCTGCCAGAGCGGATCCGGAAGGAAGTGACGTTCCTGGAAAGCCATCCGGATATTTCTGTCGTTGGTGGGCAGATCAATATCATGGATGAGGATGACCGTATCATTTCCAGGCGTAAATATCCGCTTGGAGGCATCCGGCTGTATCTGTTCTCCTGTGCGAGAAATCCGATGGCCCATCCGACCGTCATGATGCGCAGGACATTGATTGATCAGGGATATCATTACGATGAAAGCCTGAAGATGTCGGAAGATCTCGATTTCTGGCTGCGTCTGCTGAATGACGGCTATCATATTGCAAATTTACCGGATGTCATTTTGAATTACCGTGTGCAGCGTGATTTTACTGCGAAGCGCAGTAGTGATACGCAGCGGAAGTATATGGCATATGTGCGGGACAGGAACTTCAGCGGACGTCATCCTTTCCACTCGATTCTTTCCAGTGCCTGCGGCTGGGCATTCAACCATGTTCCGGTCGGCACCATCAACAGGATGTACAGAAAAGAGAACAAACAATGATTATTACTAGGGCACCCTTTCGGGTAAGTTTCTGCGGCGGGGGAAGCGATCTTCCTTCCTTTTATGAAAAACACGGCGGATGTGTATTATCTACCTCGATCCGCAAGTATATGTATATTGCGCTTCATCAGTCCTTTCATCCGGATGAGATTGTTCTGAAGTATTCGCAGACGGAAATCGTTCACAGCTATGATGAGATTAAGCATAACTATTTCCGTCAGGTCCTTAAGAATATGAACGTTCAGGGTGTTGAAATCACCTCGATGGCGGACATTCCTTCAGGGACCGGTCTGGGCTCTTCAAGCACCTTTACGGTTGCTCTGCTTCATGCGCTGTATACGTATCGGGAAAAGTTTGTTTCCAAGTACAGTCTCGCCTCGGAAGCCTGCGATGTTGAGATCAATCAGCTCGGCAATCCGATCGGTAAACAGGATCAGTTTGCGGCAGCCTTCGGAGGCTTAAACTTCATTGAGTTCAAACCGAACGGTTATGTCGATGTGCAGCCCGTCGTCATGAAACAGGAAAGCTATCTTCAGCTGCAGAAGAATCTGCTGATGTTCTATCTTGGCGGCGAACATTCGGCATCTGCGATCTTAAAAGAACAGTCCGGCAGCATGCAGAGGGAAGAGGCGGATAAAACAGAAGCGCAGCTGAGGATGTGTGAGATTGCAAGAAAGCTGAAGGAAGAGCTGGAAAAGAACAACATCGATGCGATGGGTGAACTGCTGGATGAAAACTGGAAATTGAAGAAGACGCTTGCCAGCGGCATCAGTAATCCGCTGATTGATGAAACCTATGAGAAGGCAATGAAAGCCGGCGCACAAGGTGGAAAGCTGCTTGGCGCAGGAGGTGCCGGATTCATGCTGTTCTATGTGCCGGAAAACAGACAGAACAGTGTCAGGGATGCACTCTCGGATCTTCGTGAGATGCAATTCAGGATGGATAACAGCGGATCTTCGATTATCCATGTTGAGCATGACAACGTCGATTAATCGTTCCGTTTTTTGATCCAAATGTAAGTGTACAAGGGGAAGATGAAGTTATGAATCTTTGCTGGAGAATGGCAAACCGGATGTATCAAAGAAAAGCAAAGTGGCTTTTCCCTTTTGCTCGGTTTTTTGAACTTTTATCATTTAAATTCGGGGATAACGCTGTTTCCGCAAATGCCGAAATTGGTGAAGGAACCGTTTTTAACCACCGGGGCCTTGGGTGTGTGACCCTGCAGCATACTAGGATTGGAAAGAACTGCAGAATTGCATGCAATGTGACAATCGGTGCCAGATGGTCGGATCAGGCCGAGGATGGAGCACCGGAGATTGGGGATGATGTTGTCATTGGTGCCGGGGCTGTCATTCTTGGGCCTGTTCACATCGGTGATGGTGCACATATCGGTGCAAACGCTGTTGTCCTGGGCGATGTTCCCCCTGGTGCGACAGCAGTCGGGGTGCCTGCCCGGATTATTATGAAGAAGGAGTAAGAGAGATATGAACATACTGGTAGCTGGTGGTGCTGGATTTATCGGAAGCCATTTGATGAATCAATTTCTGGAGAGCGGAAATACAGTCATCTGTGCCGATAAGCTGATCATGGGAGATCAGAACATTCAGCATCTGATGGGCAATCCGAATTTCCGGTTTTACAGGATGGAACTTGCGGATCAGAAAAATGTTGAACGGCTCTTTGAGGAAAACAGGATTGATGCAGTGTATCATCTGGCAGCAAATTCCGATATTCAGAAGGGTGGAAGACAGCCGGATATTGATTTTAACGATACTCTGCTGACGACACGGGCGCTGCTTGAAGGGATGCGGAAGAATGGAGTGAAAAATCTGTTCTTTGCGTCGACGTCTGCGATCTATGGCGATATGAAGGATCAGGTTCTGGATGAAAAGACCGGCGGCGTGAAACCGGCTTCCTATTACGGTGGTGCCAAGCTTGCTTCGGAAGCACTGATCTATTCCTATACCAATATGAACGACATGAATGTCGTTATTTTCCGTTTCCCGAATGTCATCGGACCGCGTCTTACACACGGCGTGATTTTTGATTTTATCCACAAGCTTCAGAAAAACCCGAAGGAACTTGAAATTCTCGGTGATGGGACGCAATGCAAACCGTATATCTATGTTCTGGACCTTGTTGAGGCAATCATTGATTTGACAAAGGAATTCAGACCGGGCGCTGAAGTCTATAACATTTCTGTGGAATCCGAAGGAACAACGGTTACCAGAATCGCTGACATTATCTGTGAAGAGATGGGGCTTTCCAATGTCTCTTACAAGTACACCGGCGGGAAAACCGGCTGGAAGGGTGACGTTCCGCGGTTTCAATATGACATCTCCAAGGTTCTGAGCACCGGCTGGAAGCCGAAGCATACTTCGGATGAGGCGGTACGTCAGACTGTAAAAGATGTTCTTGCCGCAATGAGAGGCTGACATGCAGGCCGTAATTATGGCCGGCGGCAAAGGAACACGACTTGCGTCGGTGACGCAGGACATTCCCAAGCCCATGGTTTCGATCAATGGAAAACCGCTGCTGGAACATCAGATCGAAAATCTGAAAAGCAGCGGTGTCAATGACATCATCCTGGTGATCGGCTATCGCGGCGATGTCATCAGGAATTATTTCGGTGATGGGCAGCGCTTTGGCGTGAATATCACTTATTTCACGGAAGAGACGCCTCTTGGTACGGCAGGTGCCATTGCTGAGTTGAAGGACAGGCTGGAGGAAAATTTCTTTCTTGTCTTCGGCGACCTTTTTATCGATATTGATTACCAGCGCTTTATGAAGTTTCATCTGGATCATGAGGCACTGATAACCCTTTTTGTACATCCGAATTCCCACCCCTATGACAGCGATATTGTCATTGCGGATCCCGAGGGAAGAGTAAGCGGCTGGAGCTTTAAGAACTCTGAGCGGCTTCAGAATTTTCCAAATCTCACCAATGCCGGTGTCTATGTGATGAACCGAAGAATCGCATCCATCACTCATACCATTCAGGAATCAAAAAACAGCCGCAAGATTGATCTTGAGAAGGATGTCATTACGAACCTGATCCAGGATGAGCGGATCTTTGCCTATCACAGCACGGAATATGTGAAGGATATCGGAACGCCAGAGCGCCTGGCAAAAGCGGAGCAGGATATCAGAAACCATATTCCGCAGCATCGCAATCTCAGAAAAATACAGAAGTGTATTTTCCTTGACCGGGACGGGACAATCAATCAGTACGTTGGTTATCTGCGGGATCCCGGCCAGATGAAGCTGGAGCCGGGTGCCGCTGAGGCAGTACGGATGATCAATGCGTCAGAATATCTTTGCATTGTCATCACTAATCAGCCCGTCATCGCGAGAGGGGAAGTGTCATTTGAGCGTCTGGACGCAATTCATAATAGAATGTACACAGAGCTTGGGACTGAAGGTGCTTATCTCGATGGTCTGTATTTCTGTCCACACCATCCGGATCGGGGATACAGGAATGAAGTTGCGGAGCTGAAAATAGTCTGTGACTGCCGGAAGCCGAAGATCGGGCTTCTGAAACGTGCGGAACAGGATTATCATGTGGACCTGAAAAATTCATGGTTTATCGGAGATACCGGTATTGATGTTCAGACCGGCTTCAATGCAGGAATGCACACAATTCTCCTTGCGTCCGGCGATCCCGCCAAGCGCCTGGATCAATATCCGGCAAAGCCTGAATTTACGGCCGAAAACCTTCTTGATGCGGTGAAAATGATCATAAAGGAGTAAATCAATGTATACAGTCGATTATAAACCGAAGCTGCAGGATTATCTGAATAAGGAAATTGAGGTGTTGAAGTCTCTTGACCTGGATCAGATCAATACCGTGATGAATGTGCTGGAAGAGGCCAAGGATCAGGGGAAAACAACCTATATCTGCGGCAATGGTGGAAGTGCGGCGACGGCCAGTCATTTTGTATGTGATTTCAATAAGGGACTCAATGATGAAGCATCCCAGTACAACTTCGTCTGCCTTTCGGACAACACACCGATCATGATGGCCATCAGTAATGATATCGGCTATGAAGAAACCTTCCGCTATCAGATTAAGGGAAGAATCAAGGCGGGAGATATTTTCTTCGGTATCTCAGGATCCGGCAACAGTGCCAATGTTGTCAATGGAATGGAATATGCTAAAAACGTCGGCGCCAAAACGATTGCCCTGGTTGGCTATGATGGCGGCAGGATGAAGCAGATTGCCGACTACTGCATTCACGTGAATGTGAACAATATGCAGATTGCCGAAGACGTCCATATGATTATGGACCATCTTATGATGTATACACTGAAGAATATGGGGCCGGGTGACAAGTGATCATCCTGATTTAGATTTTTCAGGTGTAACAGGGATGATGTAATGATCAAAGTACTGATGGTCGTTGTAAATCTTTATAAGGAGCAGGGGGTATCCAGCTTTGTGATGTCCTATTTCAGGGAACTTGACCACAATGCTGTACACATGGATTTTGCTCTTCTTCATGATGTTCCGACTCCTTATTATGATGAAATAAAAAAGGCGGGAGGAAAGATCTATATCCTCCCTTCTTTGAAGAATTTTTCCGCTCATATTAACAAATGCAAAGAGATCCTTCGTGAAGGAAACTACGATGTGGTATCGGATAATTCTCTGCTAGTAACAATACCAATGATGCAGTGCGCCAGGAAGTATGGTGTTCCGGTCCGGATTCTGCATGCACACTCGACAAGGCTCAGCAGTAATCCAGTAAAGGAAAAAATAGAAAAAGCAGTTCTTCCGATTCTGAAACACCAGTGCACGGACTTTTGCGCCTGCGGCAACAAAGCGGGAGAATCCTTTTTCGGCAGGGAACCGTTTACCGTCGTTCCAAATGTGATTTCTTCCGAAACCGCTGCCTTTGATCATTTGAAGAGAGACGAAGTCCGCCGGACCATGAACGTGAGTGATCGCATTGTGATCGGATCGGTAGGCCGTATTTCGCGCGAAAAGAATCCATTCTTTGCAGTGGATGTGATTGAGCAGGTTTCAAAGAAAATCCCGAATGTAAAATACTGGTGGATCGGCAGCGGAGATATGGATGAAGAACTCCGGGAATATGTAAAAAAGAAAGAATTAATAATGGCGATATTTTCTTTGGGATTTCTAGCTCCGGAAACAGTGCAAATGTTGTTAATGGAATGGAATATGCAAAGAGTATTGGAGCGAAGACAATTGCCCTGGTAGGATATGAGGGTGGTAAGCTCAAAAAAATAGCTGATTATTGTATTCATGTAAATGTGAATAACATGCAGATTTCTGAAGATCTCCATATGATAATGGATCATTTGATGATGTACACATTAATGAACATGAATTCACAGAAAGATTGAAAAGCAAACGCACAGCTGTATTGAATGATATTGTTGATATTGACCTAGTAGCTTGCTGATAAGGTGATATAGTATTTGAACTAGGGCTTATAAGGACATCTTTATTTCAATACATCAAGTCGTGCTTACCAGCCCGAAACAAAAAACTGATTTTTCTGCAGTCTTGAAAAAATCAATCTTTTGATTATAAATGCAATTATTGTTAGCAAAATCAGCATAGTGATTCTATTTCTTCGCTAAGTGATAGTAGAAGTCTTTTTTACAACTAATAAAACCTTTGATATGAATATAAAAGATGGTTTAAAAAATGCTATTCCTGATGAAATATACCTCAGATACAGGTATAAAAAGATTTTCGGTAGGAAATTAAATTTATCAAATCCTCAAACTTATAATGAGAAATTACAGTGGCTTAAGCTGCATGACCGAAAACCTATTTATACAACTATGGTTGATAAATATGCGGCAAAAAGATATGTAAGCAATATTATAGGTTCTCAATATATTATTCCTACTCTAGGAGTATGGACTTCTGTTGATGATATTGACTTTAATGAACTTCCAAATCAATTTGTATTAAAAACGACACATGATTCTGGTGGAATCATTATAGTAAAAGATAAGCAATTATTTTTAAACAATCAAACGTTATTTAATATTTCAAAGCGAAAATTGGAAAATTCTCTAAGACGAAATTATTATTATGTTGGAAGGGAATGGCCGTATAAAGATGTCAAGCCTCGAATAATTGCTGAACAATACATGCAAGATTCATCTTCAAATAGTATGAAAGATTTTGAGTTTTCTTGTTTTCATGGAATTGCCAGGTGCTTAAAAGCAGACTTCGATAAGTTCATATTAAGCCAAGCGAATTATTTCGATGCGAAAGATAATATTTTTGACTTTAGTGAAATTGATTTCCCAACTGTCTCTGATAACATGTTTTTTTTAAACAACACATACATTAGTCAGGTGGAACAGTTGGCTAAGGAATTAGCACAATCTAACAATTTTCTGAATGCAGACTTTTATGATGTAAAAGGGGAGAAATATTTCGGAGAATTATCATTCTATCCTGCGTCTGCTTTCCAAAAGTATGCATCGGAGAAAACAAACAAATTGATGGAAAACTGGGTTTCAATCAATGGTGGATTGATAACCAAAGTAAAAGATATTTATGTCCGATTACAATACAAGGCTTTAAATGATTATAAAGTCTTTACTTTTGATGGAGTGGTTGACAGTGTGATGGTTTGCACTGAGCGTGAAAAAGGTAAACCTAAGTTTCGCTTTTATGACAAAAATTGGAACAGATTAATGTATAACAAACCAGAAATAGAACCAAAAGGGGATATACAGCGTCCAGTAAATTTGAATGAATTAATAAGCATTTCGGAAAAGCTGGGGAAGGGGCATCCGCAATTACGTGTTGATTTGTATGATATTAATAGCAAAATCTACTTTGGAGAGTTGACTTTTTTTAATCAGAGTGGTTTTGATACTGATATATCTTTTGACACAGATGTTTATTGGGGAAAGAAAGTAAAACTCGATATGAATAACTAGTACAGAGACTATTGGCGAAATCGGATATTCAGTCATTGTTTTAGTTCATGATCTAGTGGCGGCAGCATTACAACAGTCTTGAAATGAATATCAGAGAGAATCTTCTGTGCTCAAAACGGTGCATGTTGTACTTTAATATTGGATGAATTAATTGTTTGAGCTATTCAAAAAATAGGTTTCAGTTGGGCTTTGGTGAATTATAAAATACAATGAACATTATGCATAGAAAGGCCAGTGCATAAGGCTCATCTTGCGTATTGATGAAAGGTACATATTTATGGCTGTCAAAATTGTAATTGGTGCTGATCTCGTCCCAACTGATAGTAACCATTACCTATTTAAGAATGGAAATGTAAGTGAGTTGATTGGCGATAAAATATATAGAAAAATCAAATCTGCAGATTTTTCAATCTTTAATTTGGAAGTGCCACTTGTTGATAATGGGAACCCTATATTAAAATTTGGCCCAAATTTGATTGCTTCAACAGATAATATCAAAGGATTGAAAGAAATTAATCCTTTCTTCTTTAACTTGGCAAATAATCACATTTTAGACCAAGGGGCAGAAGGTTTAAAAAGTACCGTAGATGTTCTTGATAAGGCTAATATTGCGCACGCCGGCGCAGGCAGGAATGTTGCTGAAGCGGCATTACCATATATCACTGAAATTAATGGATTAAGAATTGGTATTTATTGCTGTGCAGAACATGAATTTACTACGGCAAATGAGAACGCTTCAGGGGCTAATCCATTTGATCCGTTAAATAGCCTTGATCATATTTATGATTTAAAGAATAAAACTGACTATGTAATCGTTTTATATCATGGGGGAAAAGAAAATTATCGGTACCCATCGCCTCATCTTCAGAAGGTATGTAGAAAACTGATTGACAAGGGTGCTAATCTTGTTGTTTGCCAGCATAGCCATTGTATTGGTTCTATGGAAAATTGGAATAATGGCACTATTGTGTATGGACAAGGCAATTTTCTGTTTGATGGCAGTGACGATGATTCTTGGATGACAAGCTTGTTGATTGACTTGGATATTACTAGGGAAAATGGAAATATTATATCGTCCATTAATTTTATTCCGCTTTGTAAGCAAAAAGAAAAAGTTCGCCTGGCAGATGGTGATGAAGCTTTTAAAATATTAAATGGTTTCAGGGAGCGTTCACAAGAAATTAAAAATCCAGAATGCGTCAACCGGCATTATCAGGAGCTTGCGGACAGTTCGATTAATAACTATTTATCTACTGTATCTGGGAAAAAGAGTCTTCTTTTCCGCATAATAGATAAATTATCAGGGCATAAATTTAATAGACTGGTTATTAGTAAGAGATTTGACAAAAACGCATTAACTGGGGTAAGAAATTACATTGAATGCGAAGCACATCACGAATTACTTCTCCAGGGGATTAATGATAAGTTATTTTCAAATAAACAGGGATGATGGGAAATAGTAAAGAACTTACAAGGAATCAAAAGTTTAAATTAAATACAATAACTGCTTTAATTAAGCAAATTGCAGCACTTATTTCCGGCTTGATTTTACCAAGATTTATTCTTCTTTATTATGGCTCTGATGTTAATGGATTAATATCATCAATAACTCAATTCCTGGATTTCATTACCCTTCTAGAAATGGGAATCGGGCCTGTAATACAATCAAATTTGTATAAACCATTAGCCGAAAAAGATAATAAGATGATTAGCAAAATCTATGCTTCGGCTTCAAAGTTTTTTAAGAAAATTGGATACATTTTTATAATATATATTATTGTCCTGATAGTATTTTACCCGCGACTGGTAAATTCAAATTTTGATTATGGATTTACTGTTTCATTGATAGTGATAATATCACTAAGTACTTTGGCTGAGTATTTTTTTGGAATGACATATCAGTTACTGCTGAATGCCGATCAACTGGCATGGGTTCAGCTCTCCGTACAGACAATGTGTATTTTTGCTAATGCAATTATTTGCATTCTTTTAATAGTGAATGGTCAGGATATTCGCTGGGTAAAAGGCGTCACTTCAATAATCTATGTTATTAAGCCGTGTCTTTTAGCTACCTATGTCCATAAGCATTATGATATTGACTTCCATATTACCTATTCCGAGGAGCCAATTAAGCAAAAATGGAATGGTTTCACTCAGCATCTTGCAGCTGTTGTTAACAGTAGAACTGATGTTATCATTTTGACCATTGCTAGTACTTTATCGAATGTTTCTATCTACAATATATATTTTCTTATTGTAAATGGAATAGAGCAAATAATTATGACTGCTATGACAGGGCTAGAAGCTATGTGGGGCAATATGCTTGCAAACAAGGAAATTATCTCATTAAATAAATCTTTTTCAACGGTTGAAGCAATGGTTCATTTTCTGGTAAGTCTATTATTTTCTGTGACGGCAATTCTTATTACTCCCTTTGTTCTTTGGTATACAAGAGGGGTGACCGATGCAAATTACAATGCTCCTATATTTGGAATGTTATTATCTTTTGCTTATGCTGTCGAATGCTATAGGATTCCATATTTCAGAATGATTAAAGCGGCTGGTCATTATAAGCAAACGCAGTGGGCAAGCTTGATTCAACCATGTATTAATATTGCAATTTCAGTTCTGGCAGTAAAAAGATTTGGCCTTATAGGAGTCGCAATTGGAACATTCGTAGCAATGCTTTATCATACAATATACTTTGCATGGTATTTGAAAGACAACATTATTAATAGGCCTTTTGTTTTCTTCGTTAAGCATATGATTGTTGATCTAATGACTATTATGTTGATTTTACTGACTTGCAATCCACTGGTAGGGTGGATGAATATCAACACAATTGGTACATGGATAGTTGGAGCAATCATTGTATTAAGTTTAGCAACTGCAGAAAGTTTATTAATTTCTTTTGTATTTTATAGCAGAGAGACAAAAGAAATGTTGAATACATTTCATAGAAAAGTTTTTGGGAGGTAATCATTCTAAATGATTCAAAATGATCTTTAAAGATGATTCAGGGATCAGGTAAAAGTCAGGGAACCAAATCAAACGCTATTTTGCTACCTGAAAGTAATGTAATGCCTAGAAATCTTTCCACTTTCGAGTGCTGATAATCGGTCGCTCCGGATCTTTGACTTGCTGCCTTCGTCTTTTTCTAATTGCATTTCTGTAAATCTTTAATGAGTATTTCGCATGGAACTAGGTGAAATGAATTATGGGGTATAATTAAAAACATTATGGAGGGCTCCAACGATGATCCCCAAAATTATTCATTACTGCTGGTTCGGTGGAAAACCGCTTCCCCCAACGGTGCAGAAATGCATTGATAGCTGGAAAAAATACTGCCCGGATTATGAAATCCGGGTATGGAATGAAAAGACCTTTCCCCTCTCTTCCTGTGCCTATGCAGAAGAGGCCTATCGAAACAAAAAATGGGCATTTGTAACTGACTATGTTCGATTTGACGTTCTTTATCACTATGGGGGCGTTTATTTTGATACGGACGTGGAATTGATTAGGAGCATTGATGATCTTATTGAGAAGGGACCGTTCATGGCAATGGAAGGTCAAAATGAATGTACGGTTGCTACGGGACTGGGAATGGCAGCTGACATAAATAATCCTTTCATTGCTGAGATCCTGAATTATTATCAGCATTCCCATTTCGAAGGGGAGGATGGTTACTTGTCGACGCGTAATACAGTTGTGAGTATTGTGACGAACTTGCTGAAAAAAGAAGGTTTTATAAATGAAAATAGCATTCAACAGGTTGCTGGATTTACCATTTATCCTCCGGATTGGTTCTGCCCATATGATTACAGTACAGGAATTTTGACGATTACTGATAATACACGTTCAATACATCATTATGATGCTTCGTGGAAAACGGATAAGGAGAAAAAGTGGCAGGAATATAGAGTGCAGTTTGCACAAAAGCACGGTTCGGAAAGTGCAAATCGTTGGTTCAATAATCCTATTGTACGTTGCATTGGCTCTCTTTATCGTAATGGGTTCAAAGGCTCTCTTCAGATTGTTAAATCACTGTTAAATAATAAGAGACGATAAGCTGGCATTTATATGAAGACAAAGCTTGTGTATATTCTGACATCTACAAATGAGGATATCTATTCAGAAGAAACTGCTCTTTCCATGCATTCCGCACGATTTCATAACCCTAATTCTGTGATCTGTCTCCTTGTGGATGACAAAACCAGAGAAACGTTAAAAGGGAAGCGTGGAAAAATCTGGAAATATGTAGATGAGGTTCATGAAATCCCCGTATCCTCATCCTTTACGAATACACAAAAATCACGTTTATTAAAGACATCTGCAAGAAATGAAATCTCCGGTTCTATGCTCTACTTGGATTCAGACACAATTATCTGCGGTGATCTTTCCCCTCTGGATAAAATGCAGATGGATATAGGCGCTGTTCTTGACCTTCATTCACCGGTTGAATCATGGAATTCTGAACTTGTTGCCACCTATAATGCGAGGCTTGCAAAGCTCGGCGGATCTATTTCTCCTGAGGTATCGTTTTATAATGGAGGAGTCATTTATTCAAAGGACACTAAGCTGGCGCACGAGTTTTATCAGACATGGCAATCGTATTATATAGAGACGATGAAACAGGGGATGAGCACTGATCAGCCTGGATTATATATGACAAATATCAAATATCAAAATGTCATTAGAGAGCTGCCGCCTGTTTACAACTGTCAGATCATTAAACAGGTCTTTGCCTTTCCACTGATCATTCATTATTTTTCAACACAGGTTTCAAATAGCTCTTCGTTTGCTGTAAGGATCCCTTTGCTGACTGAGGAACTTATGCAGCGGGTCAAAGACAGTGATGAAATCCCAATGGATATACAGAAGATGATTGAGGAGCCTCGGCAATTGCTGTGTGAGCCTCTTGTATCTTATTACGATGCATTTCAGACTTCAGCGGTTATTGTTTCAAAAAAGTTGTATGAAAGCCATGACGCAACTTTACGGCGGCAGTTTGCTTTCCTCAACTGGCTGGCAAAGTGGATGAACCGCTTTGATAATAAAGTGTTAGGGAAAAAGTGAGGTTATTGGAATGAAGGAAACGATTAATCTGGAAAATAAAACAGTATTTATTACAGGTGCTGCAGGTTTTATTGGAGGCGCTTTAGCAAAACGCTTGTTGGAATCTTTCCCTGGAATTCAGGTAATCGGGCTGGATAATCTGAATTCATATTATGACGTTAATCTGAAGAAATACCGTCTTCAGCAATTATCATCGTATCCCAATTTTCATTTTGTTAAAGGCAATCTCGAGGATAAGGATACTGTAGAGAATATCTTTTCTTCCTACCCTGTTCAGGTAGTCGTAAACCTAGGGGCCCAGGCCGGGGTGCGCTATTCGATCGAGAATCCTGATGCATACATTCAATCTAATATTGTTGGCTTCTTCAACATTCTTGAGGCATGCCGCCATTCTTCCACTATTGCACATCTTGTATATGCATCGAGTTCTTCAGTCTATGGAGGAAATGATAAAGTCCCATTCTCAGTAAAGGATCGGGTAGATACTCCAGTATCGCTCTATGCTGCGACAAAGAAATCTGATGAGTTACTGGCGCATGCATATGCTAAGTTATTCAATATTCCTTGTACCGGTTTAAGATTTTTTACGGTATATGGTCCGGCAGGCAGACCGGATATGGCTTATTTTGGATTTACTAACAAGCTGCTGTGCGGAGATAAAATCCGTATTTTCAATTATGGAAAATGTCAGCGCGATTTTACTTACATTGATGACATTGTGGAAGGAATCGTACGTGTAATGCAGGGCGCTCCTGCAAAGAAGAATGGGCGTGATGGGTTGCCGATTCCTCCTTATGCAATTTATAATATTGGAAATTCTCATCCGGAAAACCTAATGGATTTTGTGGCGATTCTTGAAAAAGAATTGGTTCTTGCTGGTTTGTTGCCAAATGATTTTGATCTTGCTCAGCACATGGAACTTGTTGCTATGCAGCCCGGGGATGTGGCTGTAACCTACGCAGATACCAGTGAACTTGAAAAAGACTTTGGCTACAAACCATCAACTGATCTGCAGACAGGGCTGCACAGGTTCGTACAATGGTACTGTAGCTTTTATGGCAATAATTTTTAAAATGCTCATGGCTTTGCATTACTGGATGGGAGGTGGATCGGTTGAAGGACTTACGTACAGATTTACTTGCGTTGCATTATTCCAAAGTTAATAATAATCAGCAGGAAATTCAGCAAAAACTGATTCAACGAACTTTAAGGTATGCTACAGAAAATGTTCCCTATTACTCCTCATTTTGTTCGCATGGAAATAGCTCATTAGAGCTTTCTTCTTTCCCTGTTGTTGATAAGCAGTTGATTCGCAAAAATCCAGATCTTTTTACATCCAGAAAAAAAGATCACATTTTGTATCATGAAGCATTGACTGGCGGAACAACCGGAGAGCCTTTCCGTTTTCTGCTGTCCAACGCGGCAGATGGCTTTTATCAGATCAAGCTTTGGAAACGATGCGGCTACAAAAGAGGCCAGAGAATTCTGGCGATGGATGGAACAGTTTTGACAACAGAGCAGCAGCAGCGTGGAGATTTTGGAGGTGTCCGTAAACCAAGCCGAGTTTACATGAGTGATCAACTTCCTTATGGTGGTTTTTTCCTTTCTTCTCTTTACTATACAGATGAAAATTCAAAAAAATATCTGGAACTTTTTCAGCAGGCAGCGCCGGATTTTATAAGAGGTTATCCTTCGTTTGTTTATTTATTCGGTCAGTATATTATTTCTCAGCATGTAACACTGAAAAAGCCGATAAGGTGTATTGAACTCACCTCAGAAGCCTGGTATGAATATCAAATTGATCTGATCAAGGAAGCTTATCAATGTGATCATATCGTTTTTCAGTATGGTCATTCTGAATGTTCTGTGTTCGGGTATACATTTGATAATACGTACGCATATAAAACGGAGCCTCTGTACGGATATACAGAGGTGCTGAAAGAAGATGGTTCTCCAGCAGAGCCCGGTGAAACCGGAGAGATTATTGTTACTTCTTTTTATAACGATGTTATGCCATTTATCCGTTATCGCACTGGTGATTATGCTGTAGTTGGAAAACCACAAAATGGGGAGCAAATACTAACAAAGATTCTTGGCCGTAAGCAGGACTATCTTTATGACCCTGAAGGAACACCGCTAGCGCTGACTGGTTTGATTCCTGGGCATGAGTTTACGCCATATAACCATATTGAAAAGTGGCAGCTGGAGCAGTCTATTCCAGGCACGGTAGAGATCCGCATAATAAAAAGGGAAGGATATTCTCATTCGGATGAAGACTATATTATTCGCTTTTTTAAAGAAAACGGAAATATAGATGCCTCCATTTCCTATGTCGATGAGATTCCACTTACTTCCCGGGGGAAATCTTTACTACTAATTCAGCATATTTCCCCTCAGGCAGAAAGTGGTAAATAAATGTATTTGTCCGCAAGAAAAATGACGTTCGTAGATCCGGTTTTTATAGGAAAGACTGGAGAATAGAAGATGAAATTTATCTTTAGATTTCTGTCAAAAAAAATTGATTGTGTTGGGTGATGGATGGAGGAATGATCTTTGGTGAAAGTATTAATGGTTGTTACAAATCTTTATAAAGGTCAAGGTGTATCAAGTTTTGTAATGTCGTACTTCCGCCAGTTGAATCATAAGGAGGTACAGATGGACTTTGCTCTTCTGAGCAATCAAGCGACCCCTTATTATCAAGAAATACAAAAAGCAGGCGGAAATATTTATATACTTCCACCATTAAAAAATACAGTTGCTCATATTAATAGGTGCAATGAAATATTAAAACAAGGAAAGTATGAAGTGATTTCTGATAATTCCTTGCTGTTAACCCTGCCGATGATGATCTGTGCTAAACATCAGCATGTCCCTGTCAGAATCCTCCATATTCATAGCACCAGACTTAGCAGCAATCCCGTGAAAGAAAAAATAGAGAAACTTTTTTTCCCGCTATTAAAATATCAATGTACAGATTTCTGCGCGTGTGGGAGAGCTGCAGGTGAATCTATTCTGATGGGGCAAGATTTCACAGTTATTCCTAATGTGATCTCACCAGATGATAATTCACTGGATCTTAAAAAAAGAGAAGAAATCCGAAAAAAAATGAATGTTGCCGATCGAATCGTTGTCGGAACTGTCGGCCGAACTTCCCCAGAGAAGAATCCTTATTTTGCATTCAAGGTTATCCAACAGCTTGCAAAGACAGTTCCTAAACTGACATATTGGTGGATAGGAAGCGGGCCGATGGATCAGGAACTGGCAAACTATGTGAAAGAAAACAAATTAGACCACAGTATACGACTTCTTGGAAATAGAGACGATGTAAATGATTTATATCAGGCAATGGACATTTTCTTTCTTCCTTCGCATTTTGAGGGACTGCCGTTGACCGGAATTGAAGCGCAGGCTTATGGACTGCCCTGTATTATATCCAGCTCTGTCACATCTGAGATTGTATATACAGATCTCGTAAAATTTGTTTCCCTTTCTGATCCACTGGATAAATGGGTTGAGAGTTTTCAATCAGAAATAACTACAATCCCTGATCGTAGATCGTATAACAAAGAATTGCGCACAAGTATCTTTTCGGCAGAAGGGGCCGGAGAGCGGATAACAAAAACCTATTACGAAATGTTACAGAAAAGAACGCATATGCTCTAAAAAGTAGCGTTTGCAGATGAAAATCATAAGAATTTATTTTTTTCTTCCTGATACCTCAGTGGTAAGGATTGTTCTTAAATGATAATGATCTGCCACTGCATTGATGTGCTTTCTGAACCCCTGATCATCTGTATCATTAACACTGGAAAGAGTCGGCGTGTCTTCCTGCGTATATTCAACATAAACCAGGTTGCGCATACCGTTTGGAATCCAGTGTATTTTTTTATGATTCAAAACAGCCATCGCCCAGAACCAAACATCGTCACTTGATGGCGCAGTCTGCCGCATGACATTGAGGTCGAATACATTTTTGCTTAATATGTGTGGCGGATATAATGTTCCGCTTCCACCAAGAAGCTTATTGAAATAAGAAAATGAGTCAACCATTTGTCTTGAACGTGGAACCTGATCAATGATTTTTTGTGAATCCATACCTAGACGGGTGATAAGATGACAATGAATGCTGTCTGGATGCTTCTGATACGCATTAATAAGACGCTCAAGCCAGTAATCAGGATAATAGAGGTCATCATCTGCAGTTACAATTATTGCCTCAGGGAATGCATTTAATGCCGGAATAAGCTTTTTGTATGAACGTAGATCCTGTTTTACCCATCTGATCTCCAAACCCAGTGGCTGAAGTTCACGTATCTTTTCGGGAATATCATCTAAACGGTCAGGAAACTGTTCTTCGGCTAGCCAGAGAATGATTCGGTGAGGATGAATAGTCTGATTCATTAAGGAATACAAGCAATGATGAAGGTAAGGTATGCGCGCCGGAAAGGAGGTAAGTGAAATGATCACCTCCGTCTCGTCTCCGCATCTGGGGCGTATGCCAGGTTTCCTGGGCTTATGTGCATCAATATGTTGAAACCAAAGATATAGAGGATAGAAAAAGTATTCGATATTTTTTAGAAAGCAAAATAGGGGAGTCCCCTTTATTCGTTCAGATATCCATGCCAGCATCACTTTTCACCACGCTCTTAGTAAATTTTATCTTCTCAGTTTCTACTCAACAACCAGAATGACAAGGTATAACATTTCTGTCCGGATCAGTGGTGTATCGGCCAATATTTAGAAAAGAGTAAATCAAATGTTAAAGCACCTGGGTGGTATGTCTCCTGGAATGGTTTTTGGAGGCTGGTACTCTAATTTCTGATCCTGTAATGAATTAAATCCGTGCTTTTAGTATGGTTCTTAATCAGTGCACCACAGGCTTATTTCGAACCTGATATCAATATTTTGGTATCAAAGGGTTATCGTTTGGTATTAAAGACAGGGTAAAATATAGCGGACAGATAAAGGGGAAAGAGTATATGGTGAGTTCCCAGCGAATTCATTATTTAGACCGTTTGCGTGTTTTTGGTGCGTACGCAGTGATTTTAGTACATGTTGCTGCTGAGTTTATTTTTACGGTAGATGTTGGAAGCGATGCATGGGAGGCAATGAATATAGTTGATGGCCTATCCCGTTGGTGTGTTCCGATTTTTGTGATGATTTCTGGGGCGCTGTTTCTAAACAAAAACCCCCAGGGAGAGGATAGAACGAAGGATTATAGAAAAATCTGGAAGAAAAATATACTTCATCTGATTACTTCTTTTTTCTTCTGGTCAATTGTATATTGTCTTACTGATTATTATCGACTGGAGAATATGGATCATGTTTGGGCACACAGGGTCTCTGAGATTTTGTTTGGGCCACCTCCATTCTGGTTTCTCTACATGATGTTTGGGCTGTACATCCTTCTTCCGTTTCTACGGCCGATTGCGCATGATCAAAAATTGCTGAATGGCTTTATTGTTTTTTCGGCCATATTTACATTTCTATTGCCCAGCCTTCAGTTGATTACGACTGATTTGGCAGGGGAGAATCCTTTTTTGTCGCAGGCTGTCTCGACTGCCTTTTCGGGAATTGGTAATATCACGTGGCATTTTACACTTGGATACACATCTTACTTCTTAATAGGATATGCTTTAGAATCCAAGGAGATTTCAAAGCGTCAACAGTGGATCATTTATCTTCTTGGGCTGTTTGGCTGGATAGCAGTGCCGGTTTTAACTTCCTACTTTTCTAATATTGCCGGCGGGATAGTCACCCATTATTATGGGTATTTTTTCCTTCCGACCATGCTGGCTGCGATTGCTCTGTTTGTTTTTGGAAAGTATCATTGGAACCGCCCATCAAGGCTATGGCGTTTTCTTTCGGATCATACTTTTGGGGTTTATCTCGTACATCATCTTGTCCTGTTTGAGCTTCGACATCATTTTGCAAATCCATTTCCCGGTATTCATACAATTGGAGGCCTGTTGCTTGCTGCAGGCACTGTATTTGGAATAAGCCTTCTTATCTCAATCGTGATTCGCCACATTCCCATATTAAAAAGATGGGTAATTTGAAAAACGGGGATGATTTATGGAAAAAGTCACTAATAAAATAATTAATCTTTGGGAACAGAGCTCTTTTCGTACAACTGTCATTGCTTCCCTTGTTACAGGAATGATTGCCCATGGTTTTATTTATGCAAATGCTATCTATGGTCTTGATGCGATTTATATCACTTCAGATGTTGGCTGGCTTAACCTTGGTGGAACCAAATGGCTTAGCGGACCTGGGTTTGCTATTACATTATTTCAGAATCTTCCGTGGCTGAGCGGCATGCTTGGACAGCTTCTGATGATTGGCGTCATCTGGATGCTTGTTAATATGTTTTCGCTCCGCCATTGGGCGGGGATTTGGCTAATGGCAGGCTTAGCACAAACCAATCCTGCATTGATTGGGGCAAATACGTATGGAAATATTTACATATATTATCTTGCCCTGTTTTTCGCTGTAGGTGCTGTCTATAGTGTTTATAAAGATACGAAATTTCAGTGTTCCCATTGTCTTGCCTGTATTATTCTTATAATGTGCTCAGTAGCTTTATACGGTGCTTATGTCCAGGTGACAGTATCGTTGATGCTTGTTCTTTTGATTTTAAACATTCTTCAGCAAGAAAGGGCTGCCACATTATTTAAACGCGGGGTACAGGAGGTCCTTTGCCTAATCATCGGCCTTATAATGTTTTACACAGTCCTGAAGATTTTGCTTTCAATCAGCGGGCAGCAACTAAATAGTTATTTGAACGAAGATTCGATTACAAGTGTTCAGACAATGGATTTTTCCGGAATGCTATACCGATTTTTTCATTCTTATCAAGCATCATTAAATTATTATTTTTGGTATCCGTTTGGCATTCACTGGCTTAATGGGATAATTCTCGGTTTAGCTGTTCTGTTGACTTTATTTCAGTTTTTTCGCAATTCTATTGATCGGAAGCTCAATTTTATTTTGCTCTGTATTTGTGGCATTCTGATTTTCCCGGCAATGGATATTATTCAGATCATCTCTAATTCATGGCATTATTTGATGTTTTATTCTTTTTCTGTCCCTTTTTTCTATACTGTTGGAATTGTCAATCAGAGTCTTGAGGGTAAGCATGTAGTCAAGGCGATCCAAAGGGCAATTATTGCTTTGTTATCCCTAATGGTTTATTACGGTTTTGTATTATCAAATACCGTTTATATACGATGGAATAATTATTATATTGAAACGCTTAATATGTGCAGCCGTCTTCTTTCACACATAGAACAATGTGATGATTTCGACGGGGGCGAGGATATTGCTATTGTATGGGATACAGAGTCAGATGCCTATTTTAATCGCACCGGGATTACGCCCATTCCTATGCTGGATATGTTATGGAATGTAGAAGATGATCGGCTAAATGGACTTTATCAGATATCGATTCCAGAGTTTATGAATCGAATCCTCGGTTCTCCGCTGCACTTTGAAATGTATTCATCCGTAAAAGATTTAGAAAATAATATCAGTTTATCTGCCAACGATCTTAAACTGTTATCCGAGATGGAATCTTATCCCGATTCTTCCTCAATTCAAGAAATAGATGGACAAATCGTAGTAATATTAGCAAAGTGAGCTCGAGATGAAAGCAATTGACCTTATTGTTCCATGCTTTAATGAAGAAGAATGTATCGATTTGTTTTATCAAGCAGTGTCAGATGTCTTTACGAAGCAACTTCCAAATTACGCTTGGAGGATTCTTTTTGTTGATGATGGAAGCTCTGATCATACTTTGGAAAAAATAAAGTCACTTTCTGAAACCCGTGGTAGTAATCAGATTGCATATATTTCCTTTGCACGCAATTTTGGTAAAGAAGCTGCTATTTATGCTGGTCTAGAAAACAGTACTGCAGATTATATTGCAGTAATGGATGTCGATTTACAGCATCCTCCTGGTCTTCTGCCAAAGATGGTAAAGTGTTTGGAATCCGGAGAATATGACTGTGCAGGTGCTCGAAGAGTTTCACGATGTGGGGAAGCACCTGTGCGGAGTATGTTTTCCAGTCTCTTTTATTATGTAATTCACTATATTACAAAAATGGATTTCGTTCCCGGTATGACTGATTATCGCTTAATGAAGCGTGACGTTGTGGATGCTATTGTGTCTCTTCATGAGCATGAGCGTTTCATTAAAGGTATATATGCCTGGGTTGGATTCCGGACAAAATGGATCGATTATGAAAATGTCGAACGGTCCGTGGGAAAAACAAAATGGAGTTTCAAGGGTCTTTGGGGCTATGCTAAAAGTGGAATTATCGCTTTTAATGTAGAGCCGTTACGGGGCATTATTTGGCTCGGCGTATTTGTTGTGATCGCATCACTGGTATATTTTTTCCGTGTTCTCTATCAGACGACGAATGGACTTCGAAAGTGGACGGATTCAATCACTTTGATTCTTCTTCTTCTGTTTTTTTCGGGAGTTATTATTACGACTCTCGGCATTATCGGAGAATATATTGCACGGGTATATCTCGAGGTGAAGAATCGGCCGATTTATATCTGCCGTGAGAGCAATCTGCAGAAAGAAAAGGTACAGAAGCATGGATAAAAAAACAGTTATTCTAGCATTGTCGTGGCGAGATATCAAAGCTCCTAAGAGCGGCGGCGCAGAAGTACTTTCACATGCGATGCTATCTCGTCTTGACCCGCAGATTTATCGGGTTATTCATCTTTCGCCAATGTTTCCCGGGGCAAAAAAAGTAGAAAATATTGACGGCGTTTCCTATATTCGGCACGGCAACATCGGATCAGTGATTTTTTATGCTGCATATTACTATCTTAAGAACAAAGGTGATATTGATTATGTGATTGATGAGTGTAATACACATCATTTCTTTACCCCTTTCTATATACCAAAAGAGAAAAGAATTTTGTTTATTCATCAACTGACTCGTGAAATCTGGTATATCAGTGCTAAATTCCCATTAAATGTCATTGGACATGCTCTTGAGTCTTGGTCGCTTCGAATTTATCGAAAGGGGAAGGCAATAACTGTCTCTGAATCCACAAAGCAGGACCTTGTTTCTCTTGGGTTTGATCCACATCAAATATTTATTATTCCGAATGGAATCCATACGGAAATCAAGCAATTCATGGAAGAAGCGATTCCTAAGCAGAAGAGCCCCACATTGATTTATGTTGGACGTTATGCGTCTTACAAAGGAATTGACATTGCTATTCAGGCGTTTGCGGATGTCAATAAACAACATGATGACGCCAAACTTTGGATTGTCGGGAAAGAGAATATTGAATATATCTGTGAATCATTAGTACCTGTTTTACAGCAGTATCAGTTGAAAATTTATTTCGTCAATTCGTCAACTCAAGAGGCTTTTATTAGCCGGTGCGGTTCATTCCTCATCGCAGAATCACAGGAGACAGCAGATATCGTTATCTGGGGATTTGTGGATGAAGGCCAAAAATACCGGCTGATGAAGTCTGCATGGCTTCTCCTTTTCCCGTCAATCCGTGAAGGGTGGGGTATTATTGTTACTGAAGCTGCTTTGCTAAAGACTCCAAGTCTTGTTTCAGATGCACCGGGCTGTCGTGATGCAGTAAATTACGGAAAAGCTGGCTATATCTGCAAGGAAAGAACTCCCTCTGCATTTGCCGCTGAGATCAACAGAATCTTGGCCGACCCTGACGAATACCAGCACATAGTCGAAACGTCTTTTTCCTATTCTCTTCCACATCTCTGGGACAGTAGTGTTCAGCAGAAGGCAATTGAGGACCTTCAGAAGAATGTTTTTATCTCAAAATCGGAATTTGCAAATCATGAGTAGTGAGCAGAAGCCATCCAACTATGAAGAATTAAAGAACAAGAGAGCCGTCAATTCGGTTAGAAATGCTGTGCTCGGCTCTATTTATATGATTGAGACGACTCTTGTACCTTTTTTTCTGCGTACCTTAATGGCTCGAACGATCGGATACGAATACCTTGGCCTCAATAACCTTTTCCTGTCAATCATTAGCATGATTAATTTTTCAGAACTCGGTATTGGAACGGTCATGACGTATTTTCTCTATCGCCCTTATGCATATGATGAGAAAGAGAAAGTTGAAGCGTATCTTCATGAACTTCGCAAGATCTATTTCTGGATTGGAATATTTATTATTGTGGTCAGTCTATGCCTGATCCCATTATTCCCTTTCTTTGTGACAGGGAATATTCCCGTAGACGCAAATATTTATTTATTGTTTAGTTTGTATATTCTTTCAGATGCACTTCAGTATTTCTTTTTCCCGGATACAACGGCTTTATTCGAAGCGAGTGAGCGTAGCGATTATAATACGGCAATCAACGGAATCGCGAATCTGGTCGGATATAGTCTGCAAATTATTTCTTTGCTCGTCTATAAAAGCTATCTTTATTATATTATTGCTCTAGTCATTCAGGCAGCTGTAATCGGCTTCCTTCGGTTCTATTATAAGCGTCGTTATTACTCTTCTTATCATCCCAAAGGATCATTGAATCAACAAGAACGCATTGATGCGAAGAAAAGGATCGGGGCCATGATCGGTCATCAATTGGACGAGAAGTTTTTTAATAGCATTGATACGGTCATGATATCCTCCTTTCTTGGATTGAATGCTGTTGCTGTTTATGGGAATTATTATTATGTTCTTGTTGCAGTCACAATGCTGCTGAGCGCATTGTACAATGGCGTGCAATCAGGCATTGGAAATGCGGTAGCGGTTGAAAGCAGAGAAGGGAATTATGATCGCTTTTTTTTCTTGTTTTGGCTTAGCATGATTCTGACTGGCTGGGCCACAGCATGCATGCTTTGCCTTTATCAGAATTTTATTAGAGTCTGGATGGGAGATCAGATGCTCGGAATGGATATGGTCATTCTACTTTGTGTGTATTTTTATCTATCTCAGATCCGTAAGACAGTTGTTACATTCAAAAATGCTAATGGCATGTGGTATGACGATCGATGGAAGCCGTATGTTTCCATCGCACTTGATTTTATTCTCGATCTCGTCCTGATCCCGAGAATCGGTGTGATTGGGGCCGTAATTTCGTCCATTATTTGTCTGTCATGTATTGAGCTTCCCTGGGAAACGATAATATTATTCCGAAATTACTTCAAACACTCCCTTTCCTTGTATTTGAAACGATTGTCCGCTTATTCGACAGTGAATGTTGTTCTGCTTTTAAGTTGCAGGTTTATCTGTGAAAGATTTATTCCACAGAAAAGCATTACAGATCTGCTGATTCGGTTGCTTGTTTGCTCAGCAATGTCTATTGTTATTTTTGGGACAGTATACCGGAGCTCTGACGAAATGAAGAGGTTGACAGAACTGTACAAGCGGCTGCGGGTAAGAAGATGATGTATTACGATCTTTGATAAAGATAGGCTCGTTTACTTATAGTCTGTCTTTAGATACAATTTTGCATATGTGGAAAAAAATTAAAGAGAAATTCCTTAACCGGCAGTTCATTACTTTTGCCGTAATTGGTGTAATTAATACACTGATTGCCTTACTTATCAATAAAGGGATGCTTGCATTAGGTATCGAGGTCGGAATGGCAAGTGTTTTTGCGGATGTGCTGGCTTTTATTCCTTCATACTTGATGAATATTAAATTTACATATCATCAAAAATACTCTTGGAAGAGTTTCGTTACATTCCCCGTGAGTTATGTTCCGGGATGGATCATATCATTTTTGATTGTTGAATTGCTTAGCCGTGGCTTTGATGTTCCTGAGCGCTATGCGAAGTTGGTTTCTGTTCCTATCTATGTTCCTGTTAATTTTCTTTTTATGACCTTTATTGTTGGAAAATTCGGTACGAAGGGAAATGAAAAAAAAGATGCTTCTTCTGGGACGGAAGTAAGGTGATGAAAGAATACATTACACCTCCTTTTTTTATCTATGCAGGGAAACTTATTCTTAACTTGTTGTAGATCTGACTTTTTTCTGCATGTCCTATCGTGGATACGGCTTATGATATCATTCATCTAAGTAAGAAACCTATAGCCTCTTTGAGGCTTTAGGAGAAGTGAAGAAGGGTAATCTGTTGTGAAAATAGCTTTTATCAACACAGTTGTAGGATATGGAAGCGTTGGACGCATTGTCTATGATCTTTCAAAGATCCCTGGAGTTCAGGGAAGAATTTATTTTGGGCGTAAGACGAATAATACGGATGCAACTGCTGTAAAATTTACGAATTTTTTCGCAAACGCTGATCAGGCAATACAGACTTATTTATTTGACAAACATGCATGGACAAATGCTGGTGACACAAGGAAACTTGTTGAAGATCTGAAGGTGTTTCGTCCAGATATAATTCATTTGCATAACCTGCATGGTTATTATCTTGATGCGCCTGTCCTTTTTTCGTATTTGAAGGAAAGCGGGGTCCCGATTGTATGGACGCTTCATGATTGCTGGACATTTACAGGTCATTGTGCTCATTATGAGAGCGCAGGATGCACACAATGGAAAACACAGTGTACAAAGTGCCCCCTTCTTAATACGTATCCATATACATGGAATGGAAGGAATACTTCACTGAACTTCGAACGAAAAAAGGCTTTGTTCACTTCGATCGCTGATCAGACAAGCCTGGTTGTTCCTTCCAAATGGCTTGAAGAACAGGTAGCTCAATCTTTTCTGAAGTCAATGCACTGCACTGTTATTCCGACTGGGATCGATCTTTCGATTTTCCGCCCCAGCAGTTCTGATTTTCGAAGACATTATCAGCTTGAGAACAGTAAAATCATATTGGCTGTATCTTCCGGATGGCCTGCGGAGAAAGGGTATGCAGACCTGCTGCTGCTTAGCTCCCTGCTGAAAAATGATGAAAGGCTTGTCGTGGTTGGCGTCAATTCCTGGCAAAAAAAAGAATTGGAGGCACACGGAGCAATCGGAATCCGCCGTACATCGAGCCGCGGGGAACTTGCAGGAATCTATTCTTCAGCCGATGTTTTGATCAATCCTACCTATGGAGATACATTCCCTACGGTGAATCTTGAGGCCCTCGCCTGCGGCTGCCCGGTTGTTACATATCGAACCGGTGGGAGCCCGGAAGTGCTGACCTCAGAGACAGGGGGAGTTGTGGAATGCGGCGCAATGTCTGAAGCACTCGCACTAATACGGACCTCACATTGGAACAAAAAAGCCTGTATAGAAAAAGGGCAACGTTACGGGCGTGCCCGGATGCTTGCATCGTATGCTGCACTATATGAGCAGCGGTATAACGAAGGAGGGGGAAGATGAGCAGTTACTATCCATTGGTTATATATTCCGTTGCAGCTGCCTTTCTCTTTTTTATGTATATCTCCTGTTTTCACTGTTCCAGAAAGGTTCAGCTCACCATAACGATTGTTCTTGCACTTGTTTATGTCGTCCGGTTTACAATCGGGAATGATTTTATTAACTACAAATACATTTACAACAATATTTTTAATTCTGCTATTGCTGTAATGAAAGATCCATTCCAATACGGGAGCCTTTATTCTGTAAGAAATCTTGGCTATACATTTTTTGTCTATGGATTGAAACATTTATTCTGTACATATCCGGAATTCATCCTGGCACTGAACATTCTGACTATGACTTTGCTCATGATTCCTGTTCTTCGTCAGAGTCGGCAGCCGTTGTTCTCGATGGTGATTCTTATCGGGTGCGGTGTTCTTGAGATGTATTATGGCAGTGCATGGCGTGAATTTCTCGCTATGTGTATCTTTTTTGCGGCTTTCTATTTCTGTATTCCAAAGAAAAAGTACCTAGCTTATGAACTCTGTATTCTTTTGGCTTTTACTTTTCATGAAAGCGCAGGAATCGGTTTCTTCGTTCCGGTTGTTATAGAGCTTTATCACCGACATTCCAAAAAAGCCAAGAAGATTTACTTCTGGATATTAGTAATCTCGGCGGCAATCGGAATTCTGAACCTGACCCTTGTTCCATATCTGGCAACGATGCCGACATTCCAGCGCTATATAGCATTTTCATATTTTATTCAGAATCCGGATTTTTCGATCATTGGCCTCCTTCTTCAAGTCTGCCTTGGAATTGCAGTGTATATTTTGTATTCATGGAGTAACCCTGAGGACCTTTTTTTGAAAGAACAGACGGCAGTCTTCTTGATGACGGTTCCTTTCTATTTTTGCTTTGCCGGATTTCAACTGGTATCGAGAGTTGCGGATTTCATTCAGATCATTGAGGTTATTCTTATTCCAAATCTGGTTTGCCTTATCCCGGATAAAAAGAAAAAAGCACTTGGTTTTCTTGGCGTCATTGCTCTGAATTTCGTACTACTGTATTCTGATACAACCTATCGTATCGGGAACACAAAAAAGATATACGAAATTGTAAATGCGCCGGTGAATTCATATATTTCTGTATGGGATCCGGCCGCTGATATCATCAGTGACCATTATTAATGAGAAAGGGGATTTGAATGAAGGAAGTTACATTATCGTATTTCTTTGAAAATTGGAATACAGATGTTGTTTCTATCGGCTGTCTTCTCGTGCTGATCCTTCTGGCTTCGGGCTATTTTTACGGTCGCCTGTATCAAAAGTTCATTCCTTCTCTAAAGAATGTTGATTGTACATTTCCAGGCATTTTTACCATCTTTGCTATTTTTGAGATTTATGTTTTCTACATTGTTTCAGTTCGTGGTGATTCTACTTTTGCATTAACTCTTGTGAAACTGCTGGTCCTGGCCGGGCCTATTCTTTGCTTGATCTTCCGGGCAAATGTAATTCCTTCCTGGAAACATCTTGCGTCTTTTGTGGCTGGGGTCGCCATAGCAGTTGTCTTGGGAAGAGCAGCCGCAAAGCTTACTACAAATAATATCTTTTTTGATACTGTATATTATCTTTCTCAGGTTGGTGAATCCGTAGACCATCCAGTGTGGGGCGGATACTTTTATTACCAGGGAGAAGGGCCGTTTGACTTCGTAGAAGTCCTTCACGATTATCAGGGATATTACTATTTCTGGGCTGTTCTTCTCCGATGGGTAAAGACAACCTTTGATGTTTCTTTGGTTTCATTGATCCCCATTTATATCTGGGGTGGTTCGATACTGTACTACATGTCACTTGGAAGTATCTTTATCAGTTCCATCAATGTTCTATATAAAAAACGGAAATGGTTTTCCGTACTTTCGGTCTTTCTGCTGGCACCGTTTTTTACCAATTATTTCAATACAACCCTTGGCTTTTTTGGCAACACGATTCGAACCGTATGCGTTGGATGGGCGATGCTGATCGTGTATCGCTATCTGAGAAGTCACGATGGCCGTCTTTTCATACCGCTTGGGGTCATTTATTTGGCTGGAATAATGGTTAGTTCATCCTGCCTGTTTATTTTTGTTTTCTTTGCTGCAGCTGTCTTGTTTACCCTTGCATTTTCCGATAAGACAGTCTGGCAGGATTATATGGGTCTTGTAGCAAGCAGTATTGGGCTGATTCATTTTGGGATAATTGCCATAAGCCCATCAGAATATCCCAGCTATGCAATCTGTCTGGGTGCTGCGCTTGGTATTACTGCTCTTTGTTGTGGTATCGTTTGGCTATTTCATAAAAAGATTGAACGGTTGTCCATGGTTTTCAAAGTCTTATTTCCAATAACTATGACTTTTATAGTTGTACGGTCTTTCACTCTCAGAAATTCGGAATTTGGTTATGCCTATTTCTTCGATGCCGGAAGTTATCACGATATGTGTAATAATTTCACCAGCCATGTCAGCACCATGGAGCTTTGGCGGAATATTGTAATGTATTCGATGGTGGCTCTTCTGGTTGTCAACTCAAAAGTAAACCGTTCATATAAGCTGTTTCTTATGTTCCTTGGCGCAATGTTTCTTAATCCACTGGTGGAACCGTTTGCTGCCACATACCTTACGAAGGAGGCGTATTGCCGGGCCTTTGACCTATTAGCTAATCCCTTTACTTTGTCTTTCCTGATCAAGAACACTGATTCTCTGCTGAATAAAATCTACATTAACTGGCTCCTTCTTCCCATTCTCTCCCTGGCCGCCACAGTAACATTGACGGCATCTAATCTGACGATCCCTTATAGTAAAACGCTAACCTTCATGACAGATTCAGAGGATTATAACTGGGAATACAAAGTTACGAATCACACCATAGAAATGTATGATTACATCACCAGCAAACTGGTTCCTGCTTCGGATACACGTCTGCATTTTCTGTCGCAGGATGAGAGCCTCCGGGGATATGTCCCAGGGATTGTCAATGTTTTCGGATCCAATAAATTTCGGGATGCCATGTCATCAGAGGACCAGTTTAATAAGGATTATCTTGTCATGTCCTTAATGTATCCGCATCGTCTCACGGGAGCTAACCCGGTTGTTGATCCGGATCAGAATGAAGTTGTGTCTGATTACAGCCGATTAGGCGAATTAATTTCATCTTATCCGAATGTTGACTATGTGATTATGCGCAATACAGTCGCAATCTGGGATGAACGCGGATGGTTTGACAAGTGCTATGTCTCTGTTCTTCACTCAGGGCAGTGCAGCATCGAATATGAAAATGATGAATGGGTGATTCTTCGGGTCAATCCGGATTATACTCCGGATAAAACGGACTTAGGTGAAGCGGCAGATAATACAGGCGGAGAAGTACAGGAGAATTAAGTAAATGGTTCATCCATGTATGCACAAATGCTGAGCGTATTCGAAACAGATAACATTATTAATACGAATACGCTATTCGTCTCTTCCTTTCCATGCTTTCCGGTATTGGGCTGGTGAAACACCTTCAATTTTTGAAAACATTCGGCTCATGTAATTGGAATCCGTTATTCCAACTTTTTTCCCGACATCTTCGATAGTCAGATCCGAGAAACGAAGAAGGCGCTTTGCTTCATTGATACGGACTGCAGACAGGTATTCGATGATTGTTGTGTCGTACCGGTTACGAAATAAACGAGTCAGATAATATTTATTGATGATAAATTTTTCAGCAAGGTTATTTAAGGTGATTTTTTCTGGATAGTGCTCATCCAGATACTGCTTTATCAGGACGACAGTAAGCGCTGAATAATCCGTACCTATAAATTCATACAGGCATCAGTCATACTTTTCTCAGTATCTAAAGAACCTTTAGAAACGGAGAATAAGTCTATGATTATGACAGCGAGTGAGTTACGTGCACAGGCATGGCTGGAACGCATCCGGAACCAGTTATCGAGCGGTATGTCCGTGCGCGGCTGGTGCCAGGAAAACGGAATCAATGAGAAGACCTTTTATCATTGGTGGAAGAAGCTTTCGGATCGTGTTGCGCAAACAGCTTCTGCAAATATGGTATGCGAAAATGTCCCAGTCGTTCATACTGCTGGTCGGGTTATTCCGCAGTTCTCTGAGATGAAACCTGTCTCTGTTATCTCTGAGTCCCACTGTGCTGCTACGGTTGTGAAAGGAAGTCTGCGGGTAGATGTTAGGGCCGGGTGAAAGTGACCACTCCAGCGTCGGGAGGAATTGACCAAAATCAGTCGGAAAGAAAGAGCCAATCTAATTGTTATTTCCTCAATTGAATATTCCGGGCATTCTTGGACCAATGTTATGGACTTTCAAGGCCATTGATCCGGAAGGTAGAAGGCATCGACAACCTTCTGCTCATCCATCTTTTGAAGATCCTGAGAAGACAGGCCAATAGATTTGAAGTGCTTCATGATCAGCTGACATGTACTGGAGCCGATCTGATAGCTGCGCTGCATTCATCGCAGGAAGAGAGTTTCTCCCTCATAAGAATGACGCCAATAATCGTTGTGTAGTTCTGCATGAGAATTCTCCATTCAAAAACTGCGCAACCATCATAGGCACAATAAAAACGGTATACCGTAATTGCAAAAACCACATGCCACTTATCCGAAAGATCTGTGCCGGTACTGCCGATAAGGGCAAGCCATTAAGGCGTAATATGCAGTAGAAGCCGGGCAATCTCCTGATAGCAGCAACGAAGATAAAAAGACTTAAGATATTTCGGCGATCTAAATTTTTCTGGGGAGGCCTCGAAATCGAAGTGAAATAACCTGGGGTCTCGGGGCACCCCAAAAAGGTTTATCCGCCATGAAGCCGTCTGGTAAAACAGGCGGTTTTTCTTATGGAAACGAAAAGGAGACGGGCCCGTTAAGGCTGCGTCTCCTGAAGTTCTTCGTATTCGTCCAGAAACATCTCGCAACAGATGGCGATGCGGGCAAGCATCTCGTCTGTGTTCATGGCATACAGAGTCATACTGCTCGTTTGGTTACGCTGCTTCAGCTCACATTCAATGCCGCGCATTAATCGCTGTGCTGAGCGGCATATTCGGTTCATGGAACGAATGCTGGCCTGCAGATATTGTTCTGCTTCTTTGCCATACAAACGGGCTCCTTCTGCAGTGATCCATGCCTGTTCGGGACTCAGGGGCTGAAAGCTGGTTGAAGTCATTGCTTAACCTTCTTTGGCGGAATGACAGGATTCAACATTGGCTTGGAGCTCTTTCTGAGCACATAGAGGCAGCGGCTGCGGAACCTGTCCCAGTTGGTATATCCGTTGGCTGCTTTCTTGATCGTCTTGATGATTGAGTTCCGGTTCTCCATCAATCCGTTATTCAGTTTTATGTCGGACACTACCACCTGGCCTGTGTCCTTATCGACTGTATGACGCTGCTTTACGACAATGAAGGAGTTGATAATCTCCTCTCTCCAGCTGATCAGGGTGCGGGAGAACTCTTTCATTTCCGGAATACCACTGGCTGCGAAGGACTGAATCAGTTTGTTCAGCTCCTGGGGAGCAGTATCGTAAGTGCAGTTGTCATAGAAGTCCACAACGTCATCCTTGAGGTCCCATGCCTTTTTCAAATCGGGATGAACGGCTTCGATCATGGCTTTAATTTCGTAATAATTGAGGAACCGGTTCAGCTTGCGGTTCATTTTCCTTGGATGGCCGGGATCGAACAGCTTTTTACCATCTTTGTCTCTGGCGTCCAGCCGCTTGAATATCATCCAGTTGAATGTCTTCAGCAGATAATACTCGTTGGTTTGTGTTTTTGTGCCTTCAATATATTTTGGAGTCTGCTTCATTACTCTGATCCGGACGCTGTCAGCCTTTCTGGAGAGCTCCTGGCTGACATGATAATGGTCAACGGAATGATAGGCCTTAGGGAACAGCTGACGTATGATGGCGCGGTATTCACTATACATGTCCGTGGCAATCATTTTGACGCGCTTTCGCTCTTCCACTGGGATTTTGAGAAAGTAGCTGAGCAGATAATCTTTTCTTCTGCTTGGCAGGATATCCACCGGCTCCTGTGACTCAAAGTCGAGAATAACGAACACATATTTTGAGTTCTCTCCCGGATGATAAAATGCGTAGTTCTCATCCCAGCACATCAATGTGGGCAGAGGTCTTCGCGCCTCCTTTACGTGGGCATCGAAGACGGAGGCAGCGGTTGTGGGAGAGATGTGATACCGCTTAGCGACGGAAGCGAAGGTCTCGGTCTGAATCTTCAAATCGTTCAGAATGTTTTCAACCGTGAGGGCGGAGATGTGCTGCTTCCTGAAACAGAATGGATTGTTCTCATAGTACGTTCGATGACAGACAGGACAGATGTACCTGCGGGCATGATAGAAGATGGTGCACTCACGATCAGTAAAGACGCCGTGGCTTATCTTCTTGTCAATGTAGTCCTTAACCCTTGGCAGGGTACAGCCGCAATCGGGACAAGGCGGATGATCCGGCCGCAGTAAAACATGGACAGACGCACTGCCATTGTCATTATGGAAGATGACATTCTCCACACTGCCTGTATCGAGGTTAAAGAATTCAAGAATGGCCTGTTTATCAGATTGTTCGGACATAGATCTTCTCCTTTGAGCCCAGCATAGGGGAAGATCAGGAAAGGCCCAAGTCAAAGTCATTTGGCCCATTCAGGCAGAGATTGATTCCGGCCACCCAGCCACTGGAAGAATCATATTCCGGAGCCCGGCGGACATCACGCCGGAATAGAACACGAAGCTGTTGAAGCAGCGAATCAGGCGGATCAACCAGCTTCAGGAAAATCCGGAGCTGCACAATGAGCTTATCGAGCCATTTGTTCCAACGGTAAACGGAAGAATCGGAAGGAAGCGAATAACGATCAAGATCCAGATCATTGTCCAGAGCCGATTCGATGGTCTGCACCGAGTAGTGCTTGTAAGGGACAAGGAAATCAGGGAGGACACGGTGATGTCGTCCGTTGGAAGAGACGACGACAGGGATCCAGATCCAGTAAGAACCTTCTGGCGTTTTAACGCATCTTCTGGCTGTTCCACAGTGATTCATTGACAGGCCTGTTTCAGGATCCAAAACAGGATCGCTGCATTCCATCAAAAATCGCCCGGATGATTAGGATGTTTAACAATTTTGTATTGTGAATGTGTTACACTAACCATGGTTTTGGTTGTGGGTTCAGAGGTTGCTGGGAAGCTTGACTCTGAACCTTTTCCTTTCTGTTGATGTCTTACCGCATAATAATCGGCAAATACGAAAAAGAGAAGGCCTGAGTGCCTCCCCATGTAAGTTTGGAGCTGTTTTTCTTCTCCCGGATAGTCAACCCCAGGATTTCTTAGAGGCACCCCGAGACCCCATCTATTTTTAGATAGTCGATATTTCTATTGATACAATGGTCGTTTTTATGCGACCGTTTTTTGGCTATTTTCACCCGGCCCAAAATGGTCAATTCCGCCCGGCTCTAACATAGAATTGAGCAATGATATTTCAGATCAGATGTTGATCAAGCTGATGAGGACACTTGGTCGTGTTTAAGGATCCCTCAGAGTTCAGGATGATTTATATCGCCTGCGGCTATACAGATCTTCGTTACGGCGTTGACGGGCTGTCTAACTGTTATGTAATGGCCGATGTCAAGTGATAAATTAAGGTGCTCTGAAAAAACTTCTGTTGGTATGCTTGATCATCAACGATCCTCTTCTGTTAATTCTTCTTTTGCGGCTGGAGTGATAATCAACCGGATCAAGGGCACGGGGAAAGAGCTCCGAATGTAACAGTTCGCGGTACTTAGCCATTCTGTTATACGTGTATCAGGGATCAGCTGCTCATCCCACCCCACAGGCCAATGGTTTCGCCGCCAGCTCTGCTGTCTTAAATCGTGGTTCACAAGGAGTATCTGTGCCGTAAAAGTTAGATCGCAGATAGCTGAACCGTCCAGTTGCTCCGGCGGCTCTTTCCCGATACCCTCGATGCCCGTCTGTATCTGGTTATTTCCTGTTCCTGAAATCAATATACTGTGCTTCTCAAATCCTTATCCATGCAGGCAGGTAATCATGCGAGTGCTGTGTGAATGTTCCCGGTCATCATTCCCCAGATAAAACACGCAAGTTCCCGCGCTACCGCAGTGACTGCCTTATTGTGAGATTTCTTATTGGTGAGGACAAGCTTGTAATATCTCTTTCTCAGCCGCTCGTTGGCTTTATCTGCGTAGGCAATCACGGCTTCTTCACATCCTTCCTGGCGTTTCTTCAGTGCTGCGGATTTGCTTTGCCGTGCCCTTGAGAATGATTGCGACGCTTCGACCAGAAGCCGCCGCAGAAAGGTATTTCCCTGCCTGGTGATCGGAAGAGCAGTGTTGTGATCGCCACTGTCCAGCCGGCCGGAAACCAGTCCAAGGAATGACGCAAATCCCTTTGCTTTAATGAATCTGCTGAAGTCTCCAATCTCAACGATCAGCGCCAGTGCCGTGATTTCTTTGATCCCTTTGAAGCAGATGAGCTTATGTACTTTCTCGCGGTACTTATCTGTTTCTGCAATTTCGACGATCCTCGCATCCAGCTGGGTAAGCTTTTCTACAGCGTGCTCATAAGACAGCAGATATTCATCCAGCGTCTCCTTCAGCACGCCTGTGAGCGGCAGCGAATTCAGCCAATTCAGATGTTTCTGCGTCCAGTAATTTCTGCCTTCCGTATAGTGATATCCATGCCTGTGGCAGAGGGCACAGATCTGCTGCTTGATTCTCTTCAATGCCTGTTTGTGATCTGTTCTCATGCGGATGAAATCACGGACGGCTTCATCCTCTTCATCAGGAACGTATACTGCTTTGTATTGATTGTTCTTAAGGCTCTCAGCGATCGCAATGGCGTCACGCTTATCCGTCTTTACTTTCCTGCGGCGATTGACCTCGGTACCTACAATTGTTGAAGGAGCCATGACTACACACTCGATCCCACGATCCTTCAGCTGCCTGTAGAGTTGGAATCCCAGGCATCCGGCTTCATATCCAACAATGATTTTGGCATCATCCCCATGCTGTTTAGTGATCGCATTGCAGTATTTGATGATGCTTTCAACGGATGGGGAATAAGTGTTAACGTTAGTGGCCCGGAGATCATCCTTCCCCCAGGTAGCCAGTGTGAAATTGGTGGTGTGTGCGTCGATTCCTACGTTGTATACTGTCATTGTAATGGCCTTCCTTTCTTGTATGAGTGCAACTTCCCTCTGCTTTGTAGACCAACATAAGTATATTGGGATGATCCTCGGTGCTACAAGTTGAGGGAGGCCATTACATATTGTCTTAATACAGGGCATTTATCATCTTGATCCTTTTGATGAAGGTACGCTGTTCCTCTTCTGTGGAAGAAGAAAAGATCGCATCAAAGGTCTGCTGTGGGAAGGCGACGGATTCCTTCTTATCTATAAACGGCTGGCAAATGGAAGATACCAGTGGCCGCGATCCGAGGTGGAGATGCGGCAAATGAATGCGGACCAGTACAGACGGCTGGTGACGGGATTCGCAATAGAATCGACGATTCATCCATCTGCCGCCAGGTATGCCGGATAAAAATTTTTCCACAAAATGCAGAACAGAAACTGCCGCCGCAGAGCGGAAATAAGCCCTGAACAGACGGATACATTAAAAATGTCAGCCTGATACATTCAGCTCTTCCGATGGTCTGAAATGGCGCAAAACAGACGGCCTGAAGTATGGAAACGGTCGTCTTTCGAGTCCATCATCCGCAAAGAGTTCTCCACAACAATTTCGGACCGTTGCGCATCGCATTAATATCATGTATACCGATGGCATGGTTGATACAGAGCTGAGTGAAGACAAGCTGATAACAATGCCGGTTTCGACACTGGTGCAGATCATAATGAGCCTGAATGAATCATGTCAGGAGTTAATCGGAAGCTGACGATTGCTGAAGAGCAGATCGCAATCATGAACCAGCGTGTTTATGGCCGGAAAAGTGAAGCGGCTGTTTCTCCGCTTCAACTGCAGTTAGACCTGGGGTTGAACGAAGCAGAAGTTCTGGCAGAAGAGAAGGAAGAAGAGCCTCAGCTGGAAGAGGCTGCACCCAGAAAGAAAAAAGTCGCAGGAAAGAAAAAAGAGGATTGGAAGAAGATCACAAATCACCGGGAAGAATACATCACGCTCAGTGAAGAAGAACTTAATGAGAAATACGGCGAGGGCAAATGGAAACGTCTTCCGGATGAGATTGTCTGTCAGCTGGAGCATCATCCGGCTTCTTTTGAAGCGGTCACTTACCATATCGCTGTATATGCAAAAAACGATAATCAGACCATTGTGAGAGCGCCGAAACCGCTTCAACTGTTTTCGAAGAGTATTGCGACGCCATCGCTGGTTGCCGGCATAATGAATGCAAAGTATGTCAATGCCATTCCGCTGTATCGTCTGGAAGCAGCTTATAGACAGAACGATGTAAATATCAGCCGGGGCGTGATGGCAAACTGGATGATACAGTCCGCGGATCTCTATCTGCGCTACTATTACGATGCCCTCAAGCAGGAAATGATGAAGCAATCGCTTCTTCACGCTGATGAAACGCCTTTTGAAGTGATCCGTGACGGGCGCCCGGCAGGCTCCAAATCCTATATGTGGGTGTATCGAACCGACGCCAAAGCAGCGGGAGGGAAAGCAATCCTTTATGAATACTGTCCTACCCGGGGCCACCAGAATCCGGAGGAATTCCTGAAGGAATACACTGGGACGCTGGTTTGCGACGGATATGGAGCCTACCATCAGTTAGAGCGGGAACATCCAGGCAAATTCAGGGTGGCCGGCTGCTGGGGCCATTGCAAGAGAAAGTTCTCTACGATCCTGAAAGCCGACGAGAAGAAGTACAAAGGGACTCTGGCTGACAAGGCAGTCAAGAAAATTCAAAAGATCTACCATGAAGAGTATCGGCTGGAAAATTTGCCGGCCGATGAACATCTGCAGAAGAGGCAGGAGATCATTCAACCGCTGGTAGATGACTTTTTCCAATAGATTCGCAGCAAACGTAATCTGGTTGACTCATCCTCCGCCATCGGGGGAGGCTTTTACCTATGCCCTGAATCAGGAAAGGTACCTGCGAGCATTCCCGGATGATCCAACCGTGCTGCTGGATAATAATGCGGCAGAAATCGCCATTCATCCATTTACGATCGGGAGAAAGAACTGGGTCCTGATCGATACACCGAAAGGCGCAGAGGCCAGCGCTATTATTTACAGCATCGTCGAAACAGCAAAAGCAAACAACCTGAAGACATACCCTTACCTGACATGGCTGCTGGAGACAATAGCTCAAAGAGCAAATGAAGGAATCACAACAATCCCAGATGAACTTTTACCTTGGTCATCGAAGATCTCGGATTCTCTTAAAAAGTAACATCACATGGAACGCCTCCCAGTCCTTCCTGATGGACTGAGATAACTGTGCCAGATCATTGGCCCACTTTAAAGGTACGGATTATTGAGCGCTTAACACAATTCGAAGAATGATGCAGGACGAAGGCTATCGCCTTATTAAAGTTGATAGCCTAAGTTCACTAAGTTGCTAGTATGTCCATGAACAAAGCAGGTGATGTGATGACAGGCAACTGTTTGCTATCTGAAGAGATGAGATAACGCTATTTGATCCTTTGTGTGTTTCACAGGAGCTGGAAGTTTCCTGATTGCAGATTATTTCGCCGCTTTACGCCTGTGCAGATCCATGGCGATCACTACAAGCAGGGCGGCGATCCCGGCAAGAGAAATGTATTTTCCTTCCTTCAGGCCGGTGGGAATGAATTCCATGCGGATGTCATTTTCTCCTGCCTGAACAGCGATGCCGGTCATACCGCCATTGACTTTGTAGGTTTTTACCTCTGCGCCATTGACATACACACGCCATCCCTGATCATAGGGGACAGAGAGAACAGCGAAGCCTGCCTCCGAAGTTGTGATAGAGGCATAAACGTCATTGCCTTCTGCCGAGACGTCGGTGAACTGCACTTCTTCGCTTCCCAGCAGTGCCCTGATTTCCTCTTCATCTTCGGCATGGCAGATGACTTTCTGTGTAACCACGGAGGACTCATCGCTGGAGTAATCATCATAGGTCATGATGCCGGTATAGGTCTTTCCAAGATTGATGTAATCAAGATTTTCGTAGATGTTCCAGGATGCGGCGTACGTTGCCCGCAGGATACCGTTTTGGAAGGGACACGGAGTGTCCGGACCGGTAACGGCGTATTTCGTCGAAACCAGAGTCATGATATCGGGATTTTCAATATCGAACGTCCAGGGCAGATAATCAATGACATGGTCCGGATCCAGCGTGATCAGATCATTCATGCTGGCAAGGTAGGTACTGTCATAGATCATCAGGCCGCGGATGTTTTCATCCATGTTGTAGTTGGTGCCGAGCCCCCAGTACACATCCTGCGGATTGACGTAGATGCGATAGAAGCTGCTGTAGTTTTTGCCGTCCAGCGTCAGAATCCAGTTGTTGAATTCATCCTTGGTTCCAAGGACATTCGTCATGCGGTCCGCATCCGTCTTTTTCATCGCGGACTGTGTCGGGTTGCCGAAGTAGGTGTAATACGACACGAAGCAAAGCTCCGCTGCACTGACCGTAAATACCATGGCCTTTCTGGCATTGATCAGGAAGATGCCGATGACCAGCATCAGGATTGCCTCGATCACAACGAGACGGTAATCGCTCTGGATATCCAAGAAGGACACATTCAGGATCTTTGCAAACAGCAAAGGCGTAACCAGAAGAAGAACAGGTAAAGCGACGGTCGTAATCTTCAGCAGCTGTTTGCTGATTTTTTCCTTATCCTCCAGCAGCGGCAGAATCATCGCCACCAGCAGGAAGGTAAGGTTGGCAGTCCAGCGGAAGCTTGGCTCCGAGAAGCCGTGCATCACGGAACTGAAGATCGGAATCAAAGAGATCAAAGCCGAAGAAATCACAATGACGCCGTTCATCTTCCGGTAGTTCTTCCTTGTAAAGCACTGCGGCAGAAGGAGGGCAGTCGCAGATCCGGCCCACACATAGTTGGCCATGATCTGATGATTCGGCGTATTCCACAGATACAGATTCGATATTTCTGTGCCCCGGTAGGCCAGCATCGATACGGGCGTAAAGATACCGCTCAGATATTCCAGATAGGGGACGATGCTCGTATAGAGCCACACCATCGACCGTTCGCCGACTCTGGAATTGTTCAGAATGTTCAGAACTTCCGGAACAACGATGATGCCCGAAATCATGAAGCCTACGATGTAGTAGCCGATCAGTTTCAGTGCCGAAGGGATGGAGCCTTTCAATGTCCCGTTCTTCCGGTCATAGCGCCACAGGAAGTAGAGAATCGTAAACAGCGACGTCATGTAGAAGAGGTAGTAGCTGTTGAAATACATGAAGAAGACCATGAAGATGAAGAAGCCGTGTTTTCCTTCCTCGATGTAACGGTCAACGGACAGGAAATACAGCGGCAGAAAGGAAATGAAACTGGCGAAGAACGGATCGCGCATAATCTGCAGAAGATAGGCGCTGAACGTCCATAACAGGGAACTGAGAATGCTCGTACGCTCACTGTAGCGGTTATAGCGGGCATAGGCATAAAAGCTTAACCCCGTCACCAGGAAACGGAAATACGTCATCCAGATGATCGCATCCGTATAGGGAAGATCCGTAAAGGCAAAGATATATTCCCAGAAATCATTGAAGTAGAACAGTTTGCTCGAATAGAAGTCGTTGCCAAGGAAGCTGACCCAGCTCCAGAAGGGCATCGTCCCGTTTTCCTTCCAGGCAGTGAGCATCGTTCTGAGATTTTCGAAGTTGCTCGAATAGATGGTACGCATATCCCAGCCAAGAATAAATGCCGTACCGGTTTCCAGATAAGGAACAATGATCACGGCGCAGATGCCGGTCACGAATAACGCCACCCATAGGGCGCCAAGATTTTTCGCTTTTTTCATCTGCACCATTATAGCAAAACCCCGTTCTTTTCCCTGAGCGGCTTACGGCGGGAAACGGTATAATGAAGCCATGCGTACTACAACAAAAGGGAAATCCATCGCTCCATTTCCTGACCGGATTGCTGTCTTCCTTTTTTTTCTTGTGTTTGTCCTGATTTCCCGCTGGACACCGGTGGCTGGCGACGACTGGGTTTATGCCAATTCCGGAAACGGCAACAACCCGTTTCTGTTAACCATCAAGCAGTATCATTCCTGGTCCGGCCGGATCTTAAGCGAATTCTGGGGTTTTACGGTGGCGCCTCACAAATGGCTGTGGAACATTCTTAATCCGCTTCTGTTTACCGGAATCCTGATTCTTCTCCTCGTTCTTGCAACGGGAAATGAGGATGCGAAAGAGTCGGAAATCACTTTCCTGCCTCCCGCATCCGCCGCTCTTGCGATTGCACTGGTTTTCTCGGTGCCGGCAGGACTGCGGATGCAGACGTATACCTGGATGATGGGGACGACCTATGTCGTTCCGCTGTTTCTGTTTCTGATGGATCTTGTTCTGCTGCGGCGTTATCTTTCAAAGGATTCCCAGTCATCCCGTCGCTGGATCTATGCGGCGATGTGTCTGCTGAATCTGATGGTCACGCTGTACATGGAAAATGCCGCTGCCCTGATGGCTGGAGCGGATCTCTTACTGCTGCTGTACAGTGTCATGAAAAAGGATCAAAGGCTTGGGCGTGCGGTCATTGTTCCGTTTGTCTTTGCAGTCATCGGTGCCTTCATCATTCTGATGTCACCCGGTGCCCATGCCCGGATGGCGGAGAATGCGGAATTTGCGTCCTATTCAATCGGTGAAAAGATTGCCGTGAACTGGCCGAATTTTCTTGAACACACGTTTTCCAATAACAGTGTCATCATGCGGGTCATGTTTCTGCTGGCTGCTTTGGTGGTTTTGTTGAGGGGAAAAAGGACCGGTTCCTGGCTTCGCTCCATTCCGCTTGCGCTTCCGTTTCTGATCTGCATGATTCTGAATCTTGGCCTGCTGGATTTTCTTGGCGTACTCTATGGGCTTGTTCTTCTGGTTTATTTCCGTCGGCAGGATGCACCGTTCTCTGATCGCTGCATCTTTTTGATTCTCTGTGCCCTGGGAGCGGATCTTGTGATGCTGCTGTCGCCGATTTTTGACAGCCGAAGTTCCTTGTATTCGGTGTATCTGTGGATTCTGCTGATTCTGGTCCTGTTTTCCAGCATTGAGATCCCGCGGCGCGGGAATACTGCTGTGCTGGCGGTGATGCTTTGTTTGAGTGCGGTCGAAGGAGCTCAGTATCTGCAGCTTTATCACACCGTTGGTATGATCAATACGAAGCGGCAGGGACAGTTGACTTACTACGCGGCCAATCCGGACGTGAGCGATGCATGGATTCTCGGCTTCCCGAAGGATTCGATTCATTCTGCCGATGTTGTGGACGGGGACACGGTCCATGACGAGGCGTTCAAGACCTATTACGGTCTCAATCCGGATGCGACCCTGCATTTCTATTACCTCAAGGATTATTCAGCTCAATCAATTGCGGAGAACTAGCGATGAATGTATATGACTGGGACAATACGATCTACCGCGGCGACAGCACGTTTGGAATGGTGCTGTATGCCTATGGCCACCGGCCGCTGACGCTGCTGAGTCTTCCGCGCACCGCTGTGTGCGGATTGCTTTACGGCCTGCATCTGATGAAAAAGCTGACATTCAAGCAGAATCTTTATCATATGTTTGTCTTCATCAGGGATATGGACCGCTTTGTGGATGAATATACGTCATCGCATCTCGATCATGTTAAGAAGTGGTATCTCGAGCAGCAGAAGGAGGATGACGTTGTCATCTCCGCTTCGCCTGAGTTTCTGATCAAAAGCTTCTGTGACAAGATCGGCATTCATCATGTCATGGCTTCGGTCGTTGATCCAGGGAACGGAAAATACAGCGGCCTCAACTGCCATGGCGAAGAAAAGGTCAGGCGCTATCGCGAAGTCTATGGCGATGCGCCGATTGATTCCTTTTACAGCGACTCCCGTTCGGATGCGCCGCTGGCAGGGCTTGCGGCACATGCGTATCTTGTGCATGGCGATGAAAGGAATCCGTGGTCATGAACCTTCTTTCGCTTCCTTATCTTGAACTGATCCTTGGATCCTCGGTGTTTTCGTGGGTCTTTTCAAAGCGTACGCGGCCGTATCTCATCGCGGCATGCAACGCTGTCTTTCTCTATCTTCTACGGGCAAGGGTACAGGACTGGGCTTATGTACTGATCCTGACGGGTGTTGTTTATCTTTGTTCGCTGATTGCAGAAAAGACAAAGAAGCGGAAGGTGTTTGACGGCATCGGGATCGGCTTTGCGATTGTGGTACTGGCGCTTTACAAGTACTATCTGCCGTCGGTCGGATTCCTGATGCCATTGGGAATATCGTTCTATACCTTCAAGGCGCTGTCCTATCTTGCGGATCACATCGGTAAGAAGGCGGAGTTTCATGCCAATCCTGTTTATCTCTTTGACTATCTCTGTTTTTTTCCGGTATTTACTGCAGGTCCGATCCATCGGGCACAGCCGTTTTTCGATTCGCTTTCGCAGCCGTTTGTATTTGAGTACCGTGATACGATGCGGGGCGCTGCACTGGTTCTTTTCGGCGCCTTTGAGAAGTTTGTGATTTCCGGGACGCTTGCCCAGTATTATGCGGCGTTTCTGGATCCTTCCCTGAGCGGCTGGAATACGGTGTTCGGCGTCGTTCTGTACGGGCTTTATCTCTATTCGGACTTTGATGCCTACTCCAGCATCGCGATCGGTACGGCGCGTCTGCTGGGATTCCGGCTGGATGCCAATTTCCGTGCACCCTATCTTTCTTCGTCGATGAACGAGTTCTGGCGCCGCTGGCACATTTCGCTTGGCAGCTGGCTGCGCGATTACGTCTATATTCCTCTCGGCGGCAGCCGGAAGGGCTTCCTTCGCAAGCAGCTGAACATTCTGATCGTATTCCTTGTGTCGGGAATCTGGCATGGCAATACGCTGATGTTTGTGATCTGGGGGCTTGGCTGCGGCATCGTCTGCGTCATAGATAATCTGATCGCCTGGCTGTTTCAGAAGGCGCCGAAGGCAGTTCTCGTTATTGGAAAGCTTCTCGGCATCGTGATCAACGACGGTCTGGTTCTTGCGCTCTGGGTATTCTTCTTTTCTTCGGCGCTCGATGTGTTTTCACGGATGGCTACGGTATTTGACGGCGCTGGCTTTGCGGTTTCCTTTGAGGCGGCAGGTCTCAGTGCGGCGCAGGGAATTGTCTGTCTTGCACTGATTGCCGTCATTGTTGTGACCGATGTTCTGCGGTATTTCTTTGAGATGAGTGAAAAGTTCATGCGGTGGAACATTGTATTGCGCTGGGCGGTGTATGCGGTAATGATTGCGGCTGCGATCGTGTTTGGAAACTACGGCCCCGGCGTTCATCCGGCAGACTTTGTCTATGAGAGGTTCTAGAATGAAGAAAGTCATTTTGAACATCCTCCATCTCCTGTTGAATGTGGTGCTGGCGGCATCTCTCTTTGTGAGCTGCTGGTGCTTTCTGACGCCGTATTTCCGTGTCAACCGCAATACGCAGGGAGACGCGTTCCGCAATCTGCCGGCAGATACGGTACAGGTGCTTGCGGTTGGCTCTTCGCATATGCAGTATGCGTTCAATCCGGGCGTCTATTATGCAATGACCGGTGCCTATTCCTATGTGTTTGCCAGCGTGTGTCAGCCCTTTGATGCAAGTTACTGGATCATTAAGGAAGCGTTCGAACACCAGTCGCCGAAGCTTGTCTACATCGATATCTATACACTTCTGCCGCAGAGCTCCAACTGCTACGCCAACGAGGTTTACTATATTGCCGGCGACATGTTATCCGATGCCAACCGGGACGAGATGCTCAAAGGGGCCGTAAAGCTCGATGAAACGACCCGTCTCATGTACCGGTTTGATCTGTATATGAATCATGACCGCTGGCGGGATATGGATCTTCTCGATCTCAAGTCCATTGAAAAAAATGCAGAGCCATCGACGGATATCAACGGGGAACTCGGCTATGTACGCATGGAGCCGACGAACCTCATCTATACGCCGCTGGCAATTCTGGATGTGACAGAGAATGTTGAGCTGAGCAGCCGGGAGAAGAAGGAAATCGATGATATCATTACGCTCTGCCGCTCCAACGGTGCTGTGCCGGTATTTACCTGCGCTCCGTTTCTGATGGATCAGGACAGTACCAATAAAAAGGCGGCGGTATGGAAGTATCTCGATCAGAAGGGAATCTCTTTCATCGATGAGATCGCGGACTCTGAAAATCACTGGTTCCTCGATATGAACGGAGATACGGCCCACAACAACAGCTGGGGAGCCGATATCGTGACCCGTGACTATGCCAAATTTGCGCTGGACAATAACATTGTAAAGGCGTCGGCGTACAATGCGGTCTATGATGGTCTTGTGTATCAGATGAACCGGACCAATGCCTGGAGTCTGATGAATGAGACCAATATCAACGTCTATACGCTGCTGGATGATGCGAAGTACTTTCCATGTACGGTGCTGCTGCGCTTTGGCGCCAACCGGCGTCATGGACTACCGGAAGATGAGGCGGCGGCCCTGAATGCGATCGGCTTTACCAAGGACTTTGTCAACGACTATCGCACCGGTTATTATGCGGTGGTACAGAATGGACAACTGGTCAGGGAAAGCGATGAGCCGTTTGACATGGAGCTCAACGGGCATTCGCTATCTTTTTCGGAAGATGCTATTCTGTTGGATGGTGCGGCAGTTAATTCCAATGGCGAGATGCAACTGGTGTTCGGGGGCGACGATCTGTCCTGGACCAATGCCATCGGCATCGACTATGTGAGCCGCTGGTTCTGGAAAAACGGCTGCGATGGCTGGAACTGCAGCTATGCGGATTAGAGGATGAAGAATGAGTGAAGCGATGAAGAAGGTCAGTGTCATTGTACCTGTGTACAATGTTGAACTCTATGTCAAAGAGTGCCTGGATAGTCTGCTGGCACAGACCCTGTCCGGCTTTGAGATTGTCGCTGTCGATGATGGAAGTACGGATGGCAGCGGAAAGATTCTGGATGAATATGCCGAAAAGGACAGCCGGATCCATGTGATTCATGAAGAAAACGGCGGCCTTGCCCATGCGCGCAATACGGGCATTGCGGCTTCGACGGGTGAGTTAATCGCCTGTGTCGATGGGGACGATACGGTGGCACCCGGATTTCTTGAGAAGCTGGAGAAGCCGTTTGAGAGCGGGGACTATGACGTTTCGGTATGTGATCTTGAATATCACTATGAGGATGGACATGTGGAAGATTCTTCGGGCGGATCCTTCAGCCATACCAGTGCCCGTGTCTATCCGAAGCTGGTATTGATCAATAACAGTGCCTGCAACAAGCTCTGCCGGAAGTCTCTCTTTGAGGATCTTCCGTTTCCGGACGGGAAGCTGTATGAGGATCTGGCAACGATGCCTGCCATTATCTACAAGGCGGAAAGTGTGGCCAAGGTCAATGAGCCGCTGTATTATTACCGGCAGCGTTCGGGCAGTATCCGCCACACGCTGAACGACGGGCTTTTTGATATTTATGATGCGATCGGCCGCGTGAAGAAGTATGTGGAGGATCATGGCAATGAGGCGGAGATTCTCGAGGAGCTGAATCATCTTTACATCATTCATGCGCTGGATGCGATTACCCTCAAGATCAAGGATGGCGACGATCGCAAGACACAGCTGGCGATGCTGGAAGAAAATATGAAGCGTCTGAAGGAGGTGTATCCGGACTATCGCCGGGATCCGTATTATGTCAACGCCGGCTTCAAGAAGAAGCTGATCTGGAAGGAACTTGCGAAGGGGAAATACGAACGGGTTTTAAAGCTTTATGGAAAATGAGAAGAGGACCATATTATTCGTTAACGATGAGATGCGGATGGGCGGTGTTGCCCGCGTTTTAAATACGCTGATGGCGGCGCTGCCGAAGGATCGCTACGAGATTGATCTTCTGATTCTTCATAAGCGTGGAATGCTGCTGGAAGAGGTGCCCCAGGGGGTACATGTGCTGGAAGGGACACCTTTTTTTACGCCGGTTGATGAGTCGCTGGACATGATCTGGGCCTCAAGAGACTGGAAGGAGCTGTTCAAGAAACTGCGTCTATTGTTCTATATGAAGACGCGGCTCATTATCCCCAAGATCCGCCGCGAAAGAAAAAAGATCCTGACGAAGCAGTACGATGTCGAAGTGGCGGCGAAGGAAGGCTTCTGTACCATCTTTACCGCAAGCGGCGACAGCAGGCGGAAGATCAACTGGGTTTTGACCGACTACAGTGTGTGCAACTATTCCAGAAACCATATGCCTCTGGTGAAGCAGGCCCTCCGCAGCATTGATCTGAACATTGCGGACAGTACGCAGGCGATGATCGCCTATAACACCGTGTTCAAGGTGCGCAACAGCGTGACGATCCACAATCTGATGGATACGGCTTCCATTGAGCGGAAGCTGGCTGAGGATCCGGATGGGAAAGCCATTCAGGATTCCTCTTCGCCGAATCTGATTTCGGTGGTCCGCTTTCATCCCCAGAAGGCGGTGGACCGTTTGCTGTATGCAAGCCACGAGGCCACCAAAGCCGGCTATGCGCATACGCTATATCTTGTGGGCGGTGGCGAAGAGGAAGGAAAGCTTCGAAAGATCGTTTCCGATTTGAAGATGGACAACGTCGTCTTTCTTGGCTATATGGCCAATCCCTACGGTGCGATGAGGAAGGCGGATCTGTTTGTTCTGCCAAGTCTCTACGAAGGGTTTGCGACCGTGATCAGCGAATCGCTGATCGTCGGTACGCCGGTGCTTTCGACGGATGTGTCGGGTGCGCGGGAACAGATTACAAAGCCGGATGAGGGCTGGGTTGTGGAGAACAGTCAGGAAGGGCTGAACAACGGGCTGATTGAGGCTCTGAGCAATCCGGACCGGTTGAAAGAAATGAAGAAGGCACTGGCGGGATATACGTATCCCAACGATGAGGTGCTGCAGCAGTTCATGGATGTGCTCTAGGATGGTGACGGAATGGATAAGGAAAAAACATTTACGACACAGGAGACATGGCTTCATCGGCTGATCCTGATCCTGATTACGATTCAGCCGCTGATTGACCTGGATTATCTGGTGTATGACTGGCTGAATCAGTACGGGCTTCCGCGTCCTTCGACCGTGATGCGCTTTGTGATTCTGCCGGTGCTGATCATTGCGGCCTATTTTATCCACGACAAAAACAAAAAGCGGACCGGCATCCTGGCCGGTATCTATGCCGTTCTTTTTGCCGTCTATTTTTATCTCCATGACAAGCAGGCGGCGGGGCTGGTAGAGCGGCTCGACTTTACAGATAACTTTCAGTACAGCCGCTGGGGAGAGCTGACATACTGCCTGACGCTGCTGGCGCCGGTTGTGTTCATCTACGCGATCTATCATGAGCACTTCTCGATGAAGGAGCTGAAGAACATGGTGCTCTTTGAGAGCGGCATTATTTCGGTTCCGATTGTGCTTGGCGATCTCTATGTGTTCGGTGTCAGTACGTACTATGGAAATACGGTAGGCAATATCTTTACGTGGTTTGACGATATCTATCAGTGGTATCATCCGCGGACCCTGGCTTCGAAGTTCTTCTTCAATGAGGGCAATACGATCGGCATTCTGCTGTTCATGATTCTGCCGCTGCTGTACTACTTCTTCTCCATTTCCGAAACGAAGAAGGAGAAGCGGAACATCTTTATCCTGATCGTGGTGCAGAGCTTTGCAATGCAGATGCTGGCAACGCGGGTGGCGACGTATGGCGCCGTCGTTGTTCCTGGCCTGTTCCTGGTGCTTTATGCGCTGGATCATCTTTTCGCTCATAAGGCAAAGATGGCAGGGAACGTTGTGATTGGATGTCTTGCGGCGCTTGCAGTGTTCGCTCTGCTTCTGCCAAGGACGCCGGCCGTAGAGAACCAGCACGTCGATGCGGTGAATGATACGGCGCTGCTGCACAACGGCATTGCGGCCGAGAGCCTTGCCCGCATGGAAGAGGCGAAGGACCTGATTCCGGGTACGCCGGAATATATCAATTTCTACGTGTTCATGTTTGAGGCGTACGGCATCAATGGCCGCTATATCCAGTCGGTTCCGAGCCAGTACTATACGAAGTACTACAGCTACCAGCACGATCCGAAGTTCTGGGTCGATGTCATGAACATGGATGTCTATGACCGTGTCAACGGCCGTCAGATCGAGACGATCTTCACGAAGTACAAATATCAGAATCTGACTTCGGCGGAAAAGATTCTCGGCATGGGCTACAGTACCTTCAATGCCGGCTCCATCGTTCTGGAGCGTGACTTTGTGATGCAGGTATATCTGCTGGGGTATGCCGGTGAACTGCTTTTGCTGGGGCCGTGGGTGGCGCTGGTCCTGTATGGCGTGGTGATGTTTTTGAAGTATCACCGGGAAATGCTGACGCTGGAGAATGTGATTCTTGCCGTATCGCTGGGTGCCGGTATGGGTTCGGCGTATCTCTCCGGACATATGTTGGATCAGTTTGTGACGACGGTGTTTGCGGCATTGTTGACGGCAATTCTGCTGAACCATATTGCGGAGGCGAAGAAATGTCACAGGTAACCATGGTTGTCCCATGCTTCAATTGCGAAGGGACGGTTGAAAAGACTCTGGAAAGTCTGCGTATGCAGACCTTCCAGGACCTGACGGTCATGGCGATCAATGACGGCAGCACGGATCGTACGGGGGATGTGCTTCTGGCATATCAGAAGAGTCATCCGGAGATGGATCTGGTTCTTTTTACGAAGAAGAATGAAGGGATCGCCGAGGCCCGCAACTTTGGACTGGATCATGTGAATACGCCGTACTTCGGCTTTCTCGACAGTGATGATATTGCGGAGCCGGAAATGGTCGCAGATCTCTATGCGAAGATGACCGGGGAACATCTGCAGGTCGTTGTGTCGGATTTTTACTGGACGCGGCCGGATGCGGAGCGGGTACAGAAGGAAGGGCCGTACGGGGCGGGGCAGGACATGATGGTGTCCCTGTTTGCGGTGCTTTGGAACAAGCTCTACGATACGGAATTTGTAAGAAAAAGCGGCGTCCGTTTTCCCAGGGGCGATCGCTATGAGGACAACTATTTTCTCTATTGCCTGACGATGTTTGTGGAGCGTCTTGGCTTTGTGGATCGTCCGTATGTGCATTACCTTCAGCATACGGGCAGTATTACGCACAACAACAATGAACAGGTCAAGAACATGATCGACGTATTTGAGCGGATCCTGGCCTGGTATCGGCAGCACGGAACCTATGATGCGTACCGGGACGGGCTGGAATACATTACGATCAAAGCCTTTCTGGGCAACAGTTTCCTGCGCTCGTGCAAGATTGACGATGCGTCCGATCGCAAGGCGACAGTACGGCTCGGGTGGGATCTGCTGAACCGGGAGTTTCCAAACTGGCATAAAAACCCGTATCTGAAGTCGCTCGGGGGCCTGAAGAACCGTTATTTTTCGATGGTTCACGGGTGGAATCTCGGGTTTCTGACATGGTTCTTTCATTATTTTGGAAGGGACAATGTATAGGGCGGTTTGTGTTCCTGTGCATAGTTGTTTTATAATTTTGAGCGTGCTGGAGGTTGTTCGATGTTATTGAGTGTCGTTGTGCCTTGCTATAACGAGGAGAAAAGTGTTCCTCTTTTTTATACAGCGGCGGTGGATGTATTAAAGACGCTTCCGCTGTCCTATGAGCTGATCTTTGTCAATGACGGTTCCCGAGACGGTACGCTGCAGGAGATGCTGAAGCTGTATGAGGCGCACCGGGATACGGTGCGGGTCATTGATTTCAGCCGCAATTTCGGCAAGGAGGCCGGATTGCTTGCCGGTCTTCGGGCAAGCAAAGGCGATCTTGTGACGGTGATGGACGTGGATCTGCAGGATCCACCGAGCCTGCTGCCGAAGATGCTGGAGACGATGGAGAAAAACGGCGATGACATCGTCGGTACGCGGCGGGTGGACCGTAAAGGGGAGCCTCCGGTGCGTTCGTGGTTTGCGCGGAAGTTCTATAAGCTGATCAACAGGTATACGGAAGTTGAGATTGTGGACGGTGCGCGTGATTTCCGTCTGATGAAGCGGCCCGTGGTGGATGCGATTCTTTCTCTGAAGGAGCGCAACCGTTTTTCGAAGGGGCTGTTTGTCTGGGTCGGCTTCAAGAGTGAGTATCTTGAATATGAGAACGTGGAACGGGCGGCCGGTGAGTCGAAGTGGTCGTTCTGGAAGCTGTTCCGCTATGCGCTGGACGGGATCATTGAGTATACGGATGCGCCGCTGCGGGCGGCTGCCTGGGTTGGCGGCGTATTGAGCGCGGTGATGGGCATTGAGCTGATTGTGCTTTTGATTCTGAGCATCGTCGGCAGTGTGTCGTCGTCGGTGGTTTTGATTTCCGTTGTTTTGTTTCTGGGGGGAATTATTCTTCTTGCGGCAGGTATCATTGGGGAGTACCTTGCGAAGACATACGATGAGGTTCGCCAGCGGCCGTCATACATCGTAAAGCACGAGTATCGGGACTGATGGAGGTGAAGAATGACTCAGCAGGGACAGTCGGGTGTTACGTCAGTAAAACCCAAAAAGAAAATAGATCCGCAGCGACGGAAGGAAAAGAAGCGCAATCGTCTTCTGGTTCGTATTCTTCTGGTCGTGACTGCGGCAGCGGCCGTTGCGCTTCTGGTCAATGTGATTCTTGTGGCGCGGACGACGACGGGCAGCGGAAGTGAAACGTCGCTGACCGTGGATACGCAGCGCTCGATGAAGAATGATCAGTATGAAATCGGGAACAATCCGACGGACTTTGAGAAGGAATGTTTCCAGAAACTGACCGATGCGCTTTCCGGCGGCAGTGATGCAGAAATTGCGGAAGCGGTGGTCTATAACTTTGTGAGTGATTATTTTACGTGGTCGAACAAGGACGGCAACTATGAAGTCGGCGGTCTGCAGTACTGGTTCTCGGATAAGACGGGGGCGATGGAAGACTGGTCACGCTACAACTACTATAAGGATCTTGATCTGTACATTTCGCAATACGGGCGTGAAAATCTGCCGGCCGTAGCTTCGATCAATACGGATGTGGCGACGTTCCAGACGGATGATTTCCTGGTTGCGACCATGGATCCGCAGACCAGCTATCCATGCTATCAGGTGCAGGTGTCATGGACCTACACGATGGGTTCCTCGGTGCCTTCGAGCAACTTTGTAAATGAGATGCGCTTTCAGGTTGTGAATCATGATGGGCGCTTTGAAATCGTCGAGTTCTACGACATGGATTCGGTACGGGCATGGGAAGCGGCAAACGGTTCCAGTGCTTCGGCAAGTGCGGAGAGTGAGGGCTGAAGATGAGTACGGTGAAAAAAGATAAAAAGTCATCCGGGTCCTCAAAGCCACAGGCCATGACGCCCGCAAAGCGTGCGAAGCTGAATACGGCGCTTGCGATTGCCTCAGCTGCGGCGACGGCGCTTGTGATCTTTGTGATGTTCAATGTGACGCAGTTCTCTTCCTTCTCGAAGGGAAAGTTCATTCTGGTCAATATCATTGTTCTGGTGCTGATCGGGGTGATGAATTTTATTGTTAGTCGTGCCATCTTGAAACATCAGCGTAACTTCTACATTATTTCGCTGGTTCTGGTTGGCGCTTTGGGTGTAATCGGTGGCTATGGCACGTATGCGGTGGCCCGCATTAACCGTAATGTAAATAAGATTACGTCGACGACAACAACATCCTCGGTCAATGCATCGGTGGTTGTTTATAGTGCGGATGCTTCGGCTGAGCCGGTTTCCTCGGTCAATGCGCTGGATGGCAAGACGGTCGGCTTTGCGACAGGAACGAGTGTGGCGGACATTGGCAAGACCAACATTGATGCCAGCGGAGCGACGGTGTCCTATAAGGAGTATCAGGATTACAGCAGCCTTCTGCTGGGATTATTCGGCGGCGAGATTGATGCGGCCATTCTGCCTTCCAACTACGGGACGATGTTTGCCAATGAGAGCGGCATCTCGGATTTCCTTGCGGGAACGAAATCGATCGGTGATTACTCAGATACGGTGACGGTGACGAATGTTTCGGGATCCGACAAGGACATTACGAAGGAGCCGTTTACGGTGTTGCTGGTAGGAAATGCGGATGGATTGAGCGATACGATGATTCTTTGCTCGGTGAATCCGATTTCGATGAAGGTGACGATGACGTCGCTGGCGCGTGACTCCTATGTTCCGATCAGCTGTTATAACGGTGGTTCGAGCAAGCTGAATGCGGCGCATGCGGTATCCATTGACTGTACGATTCAGACGATTGAGAATCTGATCGGTGTGGATATTGATTATTACGTGGATACAAACTTCCAGGGTGTTGTGGATGTGGTTGATGCGCTGGGAGGCATTGTGGTGGATTCGCCGGCGGAATTTGTTGGCCAGAATGCTTCGAGTGAGCGCGGTTCCTATACGGTATGGGTGCCGGCAGGCAAGGATGTTCTTCTAAATGGTGAGCAGGCGCTTGCTTTTGCACGTGAGCGGCATTTGTTTGCGACAGGTGACTTTGCGCGTCAGGCGCATCAGCAGGAAGTGATTCAGGCGATTGTGCGTACAATTCTGCGTACGCGGGATATCAATACGTTCCTGAAGGTTCTGGACGCTGCCGGCAACAACATTCAGACGAACCTGACGGTGAATCAGATGACGAGCTTCATGTCCTATGCGCTGCAGAAGGTGAACCGTTTCTATGATCAGGACCATCCGGAGAATGTGTTTGATATTCAGGGTTCGCGGGTGACGGGCTACAGTTCGTCGCTTTGGAATGATGCGACCCAGAGTGCGTTGTATATCTATCGCTTGTGGGATGGTTCCATTGCGGATACACGGAAGGCGATTGAGCGCAATATCGATATGAAGTCAACGATTACGCCGATGAGCAGTGTGCAGGATTCGGTGAACTGGGACTTCTCGAAGCCAACCATCTCGGGCGAAATCTATAACGAGACGGTTGTGCAGCCAGAGGCTCCGACAACGATCGGCAATTATGTTGGCCGCTCACTGACGACGCTGCAGGCATGGGCAGACAGCTTCAATATTCCGGTCTATGTGACGTACCAGGAAGACACAAGCGTAGCCGCCGGCACCATTCTGGCACAGGATGTTGCGGAGGGGACTTCGATTGATTCGATCTCCGCGATCAATGTCACGGTGGCAAATGCCTCGGCCGCTACAGCTGAACCGACGGGACAGAAACTGGCAACACCAAGCGTCAGTATCTCGATCAATGGCGCAACAATCACCGCCAGCTGGAGCAGTGTTGAACATGCGACGGGATACTCTGTTTCCTGCGGTGGACAGAACCAGGAGGTCTCCGGTACATCGACGACCTTTACGGTTTCTGCATCGGCCAACTATGCGGTTGCGGTCACAGCTCATGGCGATGGCTACACCAACAGTGATACGGGCTTGTCAAATACGGTAACGTATTCTGCACCTTCCGATCCACCCGCTTCGCAGCCCTCAGAATCTCAGCCTTCGCAATCCCAGCCCTCAGAATCTCAGCCTTCGCAATCCCAGCCCTCAGAATCTCAGCCTTCGCAATCTCAACCCTCAGAATCTCAGCCTTCGCAATCCCAGCCCTCAGAATCTCAGCCTTCACAATCTCAACCCTCAGAATCTCAGCCTTCTCAATCCCCGCCCACAGAATCTCAGCCTACGGGGGATTCCCAGGCTAAGAGTAACAGTGAAACCGCGAATAACGGGGATACCAATAATTCTGGTGGTGACGGAACTGGTGGCGAACCGCAAAACGGTTGATATGAATCAGAGCTTTTATGGAAGAAATATTTCTTCTGTAAAGGCTCTTTTTCTTTTAATTTTGCTTGCGTAAGCGCTTACGTTTGACTATGATGGAAACTGTAATAGGTTTGATAGTTTCCTAACGAGGTCATCATGGATGTAAGAGAAGAGATACTTTCCGCCGCAACGGAGCTGTTTCATGAGAAAGGGCTTCATTTTACGATGGACGATGTGGCTGTTCAGCTTCATCGGGCGAAGAAGACCATTTACCGCTTTTATCCTTCGAAGGAGGATCTGCTGAGCGGGTTATTGACGTACGGCTTTGAGCAGATTCAGCATACGAAGGAAGAAATCCTGAAGAGTGATCTTCCGCTGGAAGAAAAGCTGGCCAAGGTACTGGTCGCATTTCCGGATGTGTATCAGAAACTGGACTTTTCAAAGCTCAATGAACTTGGTGAAAAATATCCAAAGATTGCACAGGATTTGCGGCGCCATCTGGAAGACGGCTGGGAGCCGATCATTGCGCTGATGGAAGAAGGCGTTGCCCAGGGAAAAATCCGCCCCGTCAACCTGAAGGTGTTCCGGCTGATTGCGACGGCGGATCTTGAATACTTTGTTTCCAGCAATGAACTGGAACGGGCAGGGGTGAAATATCACGAAGCCCTGGACAGTATGGTTGATATTTTTATGAAAGGATTGATGGTACACGATGCAGAAAGTAATGCTCAATAATGACTGGCGTTTTGGAACCTGGGATGATTCGTGCCGCACGGTGTATGATGCGACACTTTCACCGGTCCGTCTTCCGCATACGGTGAAAGAGGTTCCTCTTCACAATGCGGATCCTTCGATGTATGCAGGTGAATTCGTTTACCAGCGGCGATTAAATGTTCATAAAGAAGAAGGGATGAGCTTCATCCTGCATGTGGACGGTGCCGCGCATCAGGCACAGGTTTATCTCAACGGGGCGCTGCTTGGCTCGCATCATTGCGGCTATACGGCCTTTGCGATTGATCTTACGAAGGCGCTTAAAGATGGGGACAATCTGTTGACGATCCGTCTGGATACGCGGGAGGATCCCTCGATTCCGCCGTTTGGCTTTGTGATTGATTATCTCTGCTATGGGGGATTGTACCGGGATGTGTGGCTCGAGATCTGCCCCCTCAGTCATGTTCAGGATGCGTTTATCCTGGCGGATATGTATCGGCATCTGCGGGTCGAGTTAACCTATGCAGGCACAGGGACACAACCGCTTTCCTTAGCGGTCATGGATCCGCAGACCAATCAATGCCTTGCGCTTCATAAAGATGATACCGGTGCAGCGATACAGGAGTTCAATGTCCCGGACGCACAGCTTTGGAGCCCGGATCATCCAAAACTGTACACACTGAAAGTGATGTATGGCGAAGATGTGCGCACCTATATCTTTGGCTTCCGCTCGATTCGTCTGGGGGCCTGCAGTGACAATGTGAACGATGACTGGATTTACATCAATGAGGAGCGCGTTTTCCTGCGCGGCCTGAACCGTCACCAGTCCTATCCATATGTGGGCTATGCGATGCCATCTTCGATGCAGGAAGAGGATGCGCGGATTTTGAAAGAGGAGCTTCATGTCAATACGGTACGCACCTCGCACTATCCCCAGTCCCAATACTTTATCGATGCCTGTGACCGGCTCGGTCTGCTTGTGTTTACGGAAATCCCCGGCTGGCAGCACATCGGCAATCAGTCCTGGAAACAGACAGCGATGACCAATACCGAAGAAATGGTGAAGCAGTACCGCAACCATCCGTCGATCATTCTCTGGGGCGTGCGCATCAATGAGTCGCAGGATGATGATGATTTCTATGCCGTAACCAACCGGATCGCGCATTCCCTCGATCCTTCGCGTCCGACCAGCGGCGTCCGCTATCTGCAGAACAGCCATTTGCTGGAGGATGTGTATGCCTTCAATGATTTCTCCTACAACGGGACCGGCAAAGGTGCGCTTTCCAAGAAGGAAGTGACGAAGGAAGAAGCACCATTGCTCATATCCGAATGCAACGGCCACATGTTCCCGACGAAGAGCTGGGACGACGCGCTCCATCGTCAGGAACATGCACTAAGGCATGCCCGCGTACTTGACGCGGCCATGAAGGATCATACACATATCGGATGTATCGCCTGGTGCATGTTTGATTATGCGACGCACAAGGATTTCGGATCCGGTGACCGGATCTGTTACCATGGCGTCCTTGACAGTTTCCGCAACCCGAAACTGGCGGCGGCTGTCTATGCTTCGCAGCAGGAAGAGGAACCGGTGCTTGAGATCAGCTCGTCGATGAATATCGGTGATTATCCGGCGGGATATATCGGTGACTTTTATGCCTTCACCAATGCGGATGAAGTGAAGCTGTACCGCAACGATGACTTTGTGAAGTCGTTCTATCCGGATCCTTCGGCGGGGCTGAAACATCCGCCGATCCGGATCGATGATACGATCGGCCATCTTCTGGAAGAAAAGGAAGGCATGGATCCTTCGGTGGCAAAGGACGTGGTCGCCTGTCTCCTGGCTTTTCAGAAATACGGCATGGACCGGCTTCCGCTTTCCATCAAGGCAAAGGCAGCGAAGCTGATGGCGGTCAACCATATGACCATGAAGGAAGCGGCACGGCTCTACGGCATCTATGCCGGCGGCTGGGGAAGCGATGCGATCATCTGGCGCTTTGATGCGATCCGAAATGGCAAGGTCGTCAAGCAGGTGAAGAAGGGGCCCGGTCATCAGCTGCACCTGGAAGTCACCTGCTCGAGCAGCCATCTTATTGAAGGGGATACATACGATGTCAGTGCGCTTCGCATTCAGATCAAAGATGAATACGGGACAGTCGCATCCTATTGTCAGCTTCCGGTCACGGTAACTGTCGTGAATCCGAATGTTCTGGAAGTGATTGGACCTTCTACCTTTACGGCCGAAGGCGGCATGTGCGGCAGCTATCTTAAAACAACAGGCGTCAGCGGCAGTACGGCAGTCATTGTGAGGGCTTCGGGACTGGAGCCGGTCACGGTGAATATGGAAGTTACGAAGGAGAACTGATCATGAAGGACGAAACAAAGCTGAAGGCGGCGTTTGGAATCGGTGCCATAGGCAAGGACATGGTCTATGCACTGTCATCGGGCTATGTGCTGTATTACTACCAGGACATTCTCGGCATGTCGGCGACGTTTGTCGGTGCGGTGCTGATGGCGGCGCGTATCTTTGATGCGCTGAACGACCCGCTGATGGGGATTCTGGTTCAGAAGACCCACAGTAAATGGGGCCGCTTTGCGCCATGGATCTTTTCGGGGACGGTGCTGAACGCAGTTGTGCTCTATGCGCTGTTCAAGGCGCCGGATCTTTCGGCGGCCGGTCTGCTGGTATATTTTCCGATCGTCTATGTGCTTTGGGGCGTGACCTATACGATGATGGACATTCCGTTCTGGAGCCTGATTCCGACCCTGACCGTTTCGGGCAAGGATCGGGAAGAGATGAGCGTCGTTGGACGTACGTGTGCCGGTGTGGGCAATGCGATCGTGACCGTGGGTACGCCTTTGATCGTCAAGATGCTCGGCAGTGGCACGGAGCGGACGGGCTTTGGGCGCTATGCGCTGATCGTTGCGGTGCTGTTTGTGATCTTTGAATGGATTCTGGTCCGCCGTCTGCCCAAGGGTGAAGCGGCGCAGGAAAAGAAGTCCGAAGCCGTTACGGTACGTTCCATGTTCCATTCGCTGTTCCATAATGATCAGGCGATGGTGACGGCACTGACGATCATCCTTGTGAATTCGGCTCTCTACATTACGAGCAACCTGATCCTTTATTTCTTCAAGTATGATCTTGGCGGCTCGGACTGGCAGAATGCCTATACCGTATTCTCGACGGTTGGCGGCGCGAGTCAGATTCTCGGCATGATGATTCTGTACCCGCTTCTGCGAAAGAAGTGGTCCAATACGCAGATCTTCCGGCTGTGTCTTTTGGCGGCGATTGCGGGCTATGGCATTCTTCTTGGGACGACCTTTGTTGTGGCTGAGCTTAAGGTTGGTGAACTTCTGGTTCCGGCCTTCCTGGTGTTTGCGGCAAACGGAATTCTTACGATTCTGACGACGGTCTTCCTGTCCAATACCGTTGACTATGGCGAATACAGAAGCGGCAGACGCGAGGAGTCGGTCATCTTCTCGATGCAGACATTCGTCGTCAAGGCGGCGAGCGGCTTTGCCGTATTCATCTGCGGCATCGGTCTCGATGCGATTGGCATCGAGAAGGTGCAGTCAACGGATGCGATCATCGGTCTGCGTCTGTTGATGACGATTGGGCCGATCATTCTTCTCTTCGTCGCGCTGTTGTTCTTCGTGAAAAAATTCCGTCTTACCGATGACTATGCGGCTCAAATCAGTGAAGAGATTAAGGAGGGCAGGCATGAAACTGAAGTGGATTCTGCGTCAGAATAACCGCATCCTTTCTTCAGGGGAAACCCAAGAGCAGGAAATTCATTTGAAGGCTGTAAGCGAAGAGGGAGCGGCAGCTGTTCTCTATGCGGAGATTGATCTTTCGTTTCAGCCGGAATACGTATTTCTAAACGGCTATCAGAGCTGGAGCTGGTGTCCCCTATCCCGTCCCGGTACGAAGCAGTACGGGATCGCTCAGATTCCGAAGTTTCTTGAGAGAAAGTATGCCTTTTCTTCCTATGGGGATTATTCCTTTGTGGAGCGCGATGCGAAGAGTGGACAGTTCGCTGGCGAATCGTTCGGTTATGTTCAGAAAGCGGATGGAAGTGTTCTTTTTGTTGGATCGCTGAATGAAGAAAACGGCTACACTGTCATTCGCTATGACAATGAAACAAACCGCATCCTGATTTCCAAGGACTATGCGCCACAGAGTGAAGCGGGAGAACATCCGTTCCTGGATCTTCTGCTTGCGGAAGGAAACAAGGCAAATGTCTATGATCTCTGGCATCAGAAGCTGAACCTTCCGCCGCTTCAGGCGCCGGTGATCTTCGGCTACAGTTCCTGGTACAACCGGTATCAGAACATCAGTGAAGAGACGATGCGCCAGGATCTCAGTGGCTGTGAGAAGGTATTTGAAAAAGGTGATCTGTTTCAGGTCGATGATGGCTGGGAGAGGGCCGTTGGTGACTGGCAGCCAAAGCCGGATACCTTTTCTTCCGGGATGCGCAGGCTGATGGATGACATCCACTCGGCCGGCTTTACGGCGGGTCTCTGGCTGGCTCCGTTCTCTGTCCAGAAAGACAGTGATCTGTACAGCCTTCATCCCGACTGGGTGCTGAAGAATGAAGACGGCAGTCCCTGGCTTGCCGGTGGCAACTGGGGCGGCTTCTATGGTCTCAATATCGATCTGCCGGAAGTAAGAGACTTCATCAGGGAAACCTTCCGCGTCGTATTTGAAGACTGGGATGTGGATCTGGTGAAGCTGGATTTCCTGTACTCGGCGGCACCGTTCAGCTATGGTACAGAATCGCGTGCCGGCAGAATGTATCGGGCCATGAACCTGCTGAAGGAGTGCTGCGGGGATCATGCGATTCTCGGCTGCGGCGTCCCGCTGATGCCGGCATTCGGCGTTACGTCGTACTGCCGCATTGGCTGCGATGTGAGCCTGGACTGGGACGATCCGCTGTACATGCATGCGATGCATCGGGAGCGCAATTCCACCTGGCATTCGGTGATGAACACGATCTCGCGCTTTGAACTGAATGATCGCTTCTTCCGCAATGATCCCGATGTGTTCTATCTGCGCAGCGACAACCTCAGGATCGCGGCAGACAGAAAGAGGGATCTGGCAAGGGCCGATGCGCTGCTGGGGAGTGTGCATCTGATTTCCGATGATCCCGGCTCCTACAGCGAAGAGGCAAAGGCACAATTAAAAGAACTGCGTCATCTTGCCGCGGCAGAAGTCCAGGATGTGCAGGTGCTGAAGAAGGGAATCCTGATTCATTATTCCCTGGATGGAAAGGATCAGGCGGAGCTGCTGTTCCACCACGACTCAATGCTGGGCTAGGATCTTTCGCATAATTGTGCGGTCATAAAGAAGATCCTTTAAGGCATTGACGGAATCAATTGTTTCATTGCGGGTACGGAAGTAGTTCCGTACCTTTTTTGTGTATAAGGCATAGGCAGAAGCGGGCTGGATCGTACGGTGCTCGGCGAGTTCGACGAAATGAAGGAAGATCGCTGTCCGTACCGGTTCAATGATGCTGTCTTCGATCCAGAACCAGGATTCAACCGTTGGATTGTACTGCTCCAGCAGGTGCATCATGATTTCAAGGCCATCGTCACTGCTGCGCCAGATATCGGTATAGACAAAGTCAAAGGAGGACAGATACGTTTCGTTCCAGTAGTCAAAGGCATTGCCCCGTACAATCGAAACAGGAACGGCAACGGAATCCTTCATCTGCGGAAAAATATCTTTCTCAAAAAGAGCGATGACATCCGGATCGCGTTCAATGACGGTGATGGAATGTACCTTCGGATTTTTCGCTGCCATGAAAAGAAAATATCCGATGCCAAGCCCGAACGTCAGTACGTTTCCGTGGGCGGCCATTGCGGGTGGATTGTTGGTTGCGGCTTCTCCCGGAGCATCGAGCATCCAGTCTTCACCGTTTTGAAGCAGGTACACCGCCTTTGTGTCATGGCTCAGTGCACGCAGTTTCATCCAGTCTGCCAGCTCCCGGTTATGATCCGGCTGAATGGCCTCAAGATTGAACAGCCGTCCGCCAAGAATCGTTTCTTCTTCATAGGTAATCGAATGACTCGAAATATGATCCAGATGAACACTCTGATGGTAGGGACTGTTTTCCCATTCATTCGCGTCGATCAAAAGATGCGGCCAGCGTTCGATCGGGCCGTTGAATTCCTGCTGACCTGCGGCCTGCAGCTTTTTTTTGACTGCGGTTTCATTTTTCTCTGTGACTCTGCGATCAAGAAAGGAATTCTGGCTGTCTTTGTAGAGATTGTTCCAGCAGCGGCTGAGGAAGGCGGAAATCTCCGGCGTATTGATAATCTTCATGGTTGGATTATAGCGCCCTCTGCTAGAATCTACGCATGGAAAATAGAAAACGGATATTGCTTGTAAACGATGATGGCCTGGATGCCCGGGGAATCCAGATTCTTGCCAGGCATCTGGGGAAAACCTTTGACGTCTATGCCTGCGCTCCGGATCGGCAGCGTTCCGCCAGCTCGCATCGGGTGACCTATTTCCTGAAGGATCTGCATGCCTTTCCCGCTGAGCTCGCCGGCACCAGGGCGGCGTACCGTGTTGACGGCACGCCGGCGGACTGTACCTATGTCGGAATCAACGGACTGTTTGCAGATGTGAAATTTGACTGCGTCGTGTCCGGCATCAATGCGGGCTGGAATACGGCTTCGGACATTGCCTACAGCGGGACGGTGGCGGCGGCGATGGAAGGGCTGTTTCTCGGTGTGCCGGCGATGGCGGTGTCGCTGGATGACTATGATATGGAACACGGGGACTACGGTGCGGCGGCACAGTGTGCTGAAAAGCTTTTGGATACATATCTTCAGGATCCGGACTGTTCTTCCTATCTGCTAAATGTCAATGTTCCCAAGGGAAAAGTTGAAGGGATCGAAGGAACAGTTGTCGGCGGCATCTTCGATTATGGAAGAAAGCTCAAGACAAAAGAAGAGGGTGGAATTGTCACGATCCTGCGGCCGCTGGGGCCGGTTCCGGATATGAAAGATGCCGCTATTGACAGTGATGTTGCAGCCATTGGGCGCCACTATGTATCGGTGACGCCGCTGAACCGGTTCGGGGATACGGCGGGGCTTGCGTTGAAGTTGTGGCGCGATATCTTCAAGAACTATCAGTGATCGGATCCGGATTTGATTCCGGATTTTTTTCGTATTAGGATAATGCACGTGAGTAAAGTTGATGAAAAGTTTATGAAAAATCACTCTGTTGAGATCCGGGTGCGGGATCTGGTTCTTGGGGTTCTGATTGCGCTGTGTCTGGTGCTGGCCTTTGTGCCGCGGCCCGGCCGTCTGCAGTTTTTTATCCCGGAGAGTTCGCAGAGCTATGGCAATACGGACCGTGTCCTTTCGGTGACGGCGGACATGGATGGCACCGAGCGTACAGGCAAAGAGGGCAAAACGGCTACCAATGATGCATGCGTCGAGGTATCGCTTGGCTCGAAGCAGGCGGACAGCGTCACGGTGACGTCGGAAAAGGAATCGATTGGTGCCTATTACTACTGGGGTGTGCAGTGGATCAAGTACTTTGATACGGACAGCCTTTCTTCCTATGCGGAGAAGTCGTTTTCACATCCGGAGAATGAATACTTTACCGATATGACGCTGCCGCAGCTGGTGGCGAAGTATGCGGACAAGATGCTCATCTTCTCCGTTAAGGGCAATGGCAAGACGGGCTTTACGGAAGAGATGGATGCGGCGCTGAAGTCGGTCGGCATCACGACGACGCCGCTGGACGGCAAGGTGAATGATTCCTATGTGGCCTATGCCTATGACGGCAAGACCTATTCCTATGTCGGCCGTGAGAGTGATACGCACTATGAGTCAATCAACGGGCACCGTTTCTACATGACCAGTGCCGGCATCTATGATGGCAACCGTTCGTCGATTCTGATTGACGGTAAGAATGTCAGCGGCAACCGCAACGGTCTCAATGTCATGGTTTATGACCCTGAGGAGGGGACGCTGATTGATTCGGTCACCTACAACACCAACAGCACCGATGTGACGATGACGCGCAATGATGAGGCGTTCTATACGGTGTATTCGACCGTCATCAATGCGTCGTTTCTGGAGCAGCTGCAGGTGCGCTATGACCAGGTGGCGGCCGTGTTCCGGATGGTGTATCTTGCCGGTGCGGAGGCTCTGATACTGCTGTGGCTGGATCTCAGAAACATGGACAGGGTGCTTTCTTCCGGAAAGCCGATGAAGACGTGGACGCTGGTTCTGAAGCAGATCCCGGTGCTTCTCTTTATGGTTCTGCCTGGGCTGATGTGGGTTGGCTATCAGTATCTGATCGCTGAATTTTCGGATGTGAGCATTGATCAGCTGGCATTCCATATGAATACCAATCTGAACGGTACAAACTGGGGCGATTTCAAGGATCTCTTCATTGAGCTGGGCATGGTCGGCGGCATTCTGCTGGGCATTGGCATTGTGCTGCTGCTGATCTTCATTCATCTCAAGAAAAATCCGGAAAAGGGGAAGTGGACGGTACGGATCCGGTGGATCTACGGTCTGCGCTGGGCAACGGTCATTGCCGGCATTGTGGTCGGGGCCATTGTGATTGACAGCTTCTGGTGGCGCTACAGCGTCTACGACTATCTGACGAATCAGAACATCAATGCGGAAGTATTTGATGAGTATTATGTAGATCCCTCGACGGCAAACATCACGTTCCCCGAGGAGAAGAAGAACCTGATCTATATCTTCATGGAGTCGATGGAGATTTCGGCGGCGGATGAAAGTGTCGGTGGCGGAAAGACGTTCAATGCGATTCCGGAGTTGACGGATCTGGCGCTGGCCAATAACTGCTTCAACGGCTCTTCCAGTACGACGCTCAATGGCGGTATCCCGCTGACCAACGGTACCTGGACGATTGCCGGCATCGTGTCACAGACCAGCGGTCTGCCGCTGAAGCTGAGCAATTCCTTCTCCAACAAGCGCGGAAACATTTCGGAATTCATGCCGGGCGCAACGACGCTGGGCGATATCCTGAAGGAGCAGGGCTACAACCAGGAATTCCTGCTTGGATCGGATGCGGAGTTCGGCAACCGTGCCGAGTACTTTAAGCAGCACGGCAACTTTACGATCCATGACTACTACTATGCAAAGAATCAGGGTCTGATCCCATGGAACTACTTTGTCTGGTGGGGCTATGAGGATGCGAAGCTCTTTGAATTTGCCAAGGATGATGCGACGCAGCTGGCTTCGCAGGACGAGCCGTTCAATCTGACGATTCTGACGGTGGATACGCATTTTACCAACGGGTGGCTGTGTGAGGACTGCCCGGATACGTATGCGGACCAGTACAGCAATGTGCTTGCATGTTCGAGCAAGAAGGTTTCGGAATTTGTGCAGTGGGTACAGGAGCAGCCCTGGGGCAAGGATACGGTGATTGTGCTGAGCGGGGATCATCTGTGCATGGATGATAACTATTATTCCGATATGCCGGAAGGCTACCAGCGCAAGACCTATGTCAATATCATCAACGGTGCCAAGGAGAAACCGGCGGAGAAACGTACGTTTGCGACGATTGATCTCTTCCCGACGACGCTGTCTGCGCTTGGTGCGGACATTGAAGGGAACCGGCTCGGCCTTGGGACGGATCTGTATTCCGATACGGAAACGCTGCTGGAACTGAAGGGCAAGGACTACATGGACAATCAGTTCTCAATGCATTCGGACTTCTATAACGAGAATATTCTGTATGGAAATCCGTGATTGCGGTGCACGCAGAATCAGTGAAATTTCTCCTTGCAAATGGGAGGTGGGTTTGCTAGGATAATTAAGCACTGATTTTGATGTGCAGATGCGCCGATAGCTCAACTGGATAGAGCATTTGACTACGAATCAAAAGGTTGCGGGTTCGACTCCTGTTCGGCGCACCATATTTCTATCGGGATGTGGCACAGCTTGGTAGTGCACTTGATTTGGGATCAAGGGGTCGCAGGTTCGAATCCTGTCATCCCGACCAGTGATTGAACATGGCGAGGTAGCTCAGTTGGCTAGAGCTGTCGGTTCATACCCGGAAGATCGTGAGTTCGAGTCTCACCCTCGCTACCATCTTTATTGGCAACCAGATCAGATCGATTGGACCCTTAGCTCAATCGGTTAGAGCTGTCGGCCCATAACCGACCGGTCGAAGGTTCGAGTCCTTCAGGGTCCACCAGTGGAGGAATACCCAAGTGGTTGAAGGGACCGGTCTTGAAAACCGGCAGGTCATGCAAGTGGCGCCTGGGTTCGAATCCCAGTTCCTCCGCCATATCTTGATTCAAATGTTTCTTTCTTATCGCGAGGTAGAGCAGCCTGGTAGCTCGTCGGGCCCATAACCCGGAGGTCGTTGGTTCAAATCCTTCCCTCGCAACCATGGCCCTGTAGCTCAGTTGGTAGAGCACGGCACTGAAAATGCCGGTGTCGGCAGTTCAATCCTGCCTGGGGCCACCATTAAGAAATCTCTGATCTCTGTATGAATGTACAGAAATCAGAGGTTTTTTATATACTCAGATAGTCAAGGGAAGGCAGGAGGTTCTATGGCGAAGCAGCTTACACCGATCAGTGAAGGGCAGCGTGTTGTTCTGGATCGGATACGGAAGATACGGGAAGTGATGGAGCGGGAAGGTGTATCGGAAGATGGTCAGGATGCGGTTCTTGGCTGTCTCGTTGATATCTTTCTGCAGCATGATTTTGATATTCATATGAATATACTTTTTGCCGAGAAGATTGAAGAGCTTGTTGGGGATCAGTTTGAAGAAACCTATTACGCAATCAGGGATGAGGCACAGGCGGCGACGGATGATGATGCGGCAGACATCCAGGACTACGCGGATGCGGCGAAAGGCATCAATAAGCCTGCTGGGGATATGTCCTGAGCAGAAGGGAAAGGATGTTAGGGGTATAATTTTTACATGAAGAAAACAGTGTTGATTGCGGATACAGAACTTGATCTTGAGATGCACGTGGATCATCTTCCGAAGGGAAATGAAGATATGCCGGCCATTCAGTCGTCTTCGACGCGGATCTCGGGTGCTGGCTGGTGGGTTGCCAATGTGTTCCATGTGCTGGATTTTCCGGTGGAATGGCTGAGCTGCGTTGGATCGGGTGAATATGGAGATGCGGTGTATAACGCTCTGAAAGCGGCTGGAACTGCCCTTCCTTCGCGCAGCAGCGATACGGCAGGCTGTACGTGGACATTCATTGATGGCAAAGGAAATGTGTCGGGAATGAGCGCGGCAGGGGCGGAATATGAGGTTCCCATAGCGCGTCTGAAAAATCTGAAGGCGGATGATGTTCGCTGCAGTATCGTTGCCGGTACGATGCTCGATGGAAGTACGCGGGACGATGTGCTGAGCAGTCTTTCGAAACTCAAAAATCTGATCTTTATTCCGCTTGGTCGGGGATCGGTGCAGGAAAAGGGGACGCTGGGTCTGATCTTTGATGCGTGTCCGATTATTGTTCTTAGAGAAGAAGAGCTGTCGTTGATGACCGGGGAAGAAGAGGATCTTAAGGCCGGGGCACAGAAGTTAGCCGATCGTACGAAGAATGCGGTGCTTGTCACAATGAACAGCGGCGAAGTTTATCTGTTTGATGGCTATGAGGGCAGTATCATTCCGATCGATATCAATCCGGCAGATGATGGCTCCGGAGCCTTTGAGACGTTCTGCGGTGCTTTTGCGGCGGGAAGGGCTGCGGGGCTGAGCGTGCCCGGCAGCGTCTATTTTGGCCGTGACTTTCTGACACATGCGTTCCATGGGGCCTTTACGGAAGCGGACAAGAAGGCTGTCAAGGATGCGCTCGTGGAGCGGATCATGAGTGATCATAAGAAGCCGAAAGCGAATCTTTCATGATTGAAGAGTTTACCGTTCTCTATCTCAGAAGAAAAATGGCATGGAACCGGAAGAAGGGAAAGGAAGACAATCTTCTGTTCCTGGATTTTGATGGTGTCATCAATACGTTTGATGATGCGCTGAAGACGGATTATCAGATGCCAAGCCGCAGGTGTATGAAGAACCTCAATCAGCTGTGCCACGATCGGCATCTGAAGATTGTCATTTCAAGTTCGTGGCGGTATGAAGGGCTTAAGAGCTGCGAGAACTATCTGCGGGAAGGCGGTCTGGACAGCGATATTGAAGTCGTTGGAACGACACCGAAAAATGGAGCCAGGGGAAGACCTTCAGAAATACTTCAGTATGTCACGAAGGAGAAAGATCTGACCGGTTTCCTGATCGTTGATGATCTTCCGATGGAATTCCTCTCTCCATTTGCCTATCGTACCGATTTTGAAAGGGGACTGGACCAGGAAGCCTTGAAGGTGCTTGAAAAGATCCGGTGGTAAGAAATGACATCGCTGTGACACCACACATGTAAAACGGTGTCATAAAAAAATTTCTGAACAGCACTGCTTTTGCAGCTATTTTCTGCTGAGAGTGTTAAATAGAAATTCGCATTTTTTCTCACAGTTTGAAAAAATTGATTTATTGACTGAGAACTATGCTATATTCTCAGTAGAAGAGGAACGCCAGGGAAACATGAAGGCATTGTGCCAGTATCCTGTTGGATATGGTAGTCATGCTGGGACTCTTCTTTTATTTTCCTTGATAGCACGGATTGCATCCAATGATTTGAGAATTATTCGGTTCCATATCACTACTAAAATATTTGATTCCATAATTCTTTAAATCACCTTTGTACTTGTACATTTTGTCTGACAACATTTTGATGAAGCAAGGATATGTAAATCCGAATCTGTCCTTTTCATATGCTTCAAATAAGCTGGTTGCACATATGTCCGGAAGTGAAAGCATAGTACGTTGACCGGCGGAAATCGCACATACACTGTTGAAGACACCACTTGCAATGTTGATTGATGGACTGTCAGTATCAATAAGTGACTGTTGAATATATCTAATTAGTTCATTGTCTCGACTGGTTCCCCTAGAGGAAAGGACAATATCAGCTTTTTTTGCGTTGTCTCTCAGATACCATGAACATCTTTCAAGTAACAATCTGCAGGCATAATTATATGTTAGAGAAGAATCTGTCATTGTGAGCTTCCGTGTATCAATAACTACATTTACGAAAGTAAAGTTTTCAAGGCTTGTTTTCTTTACAACAAATGCTCTTTTGTTAAATTCACGGATTTCACGGAGATGAATTTTCTTGATATTCAATTGATTTTGAATAGACCGAAAAGTTTTCAGACAATTATTCTCATCCTCTTTAGAAATGATTGCACCAGAAATAATGAACCATTGTGTCCCTTTATTGATTCCTAAATCGCCAGATTCATCGATATATACAGTTGAAATATCTTTATTCGATGTCATATTGTCCCTTTCTATTCGCTTTCCTAACAAATATGTGTATCGAAGATGAAAAATAGGATTGAGAAATAGTGAAAAGGACAGGTACCAATTTTGGCTCCTCACATAACACCATAAGCACGCATCAGCGATTAGGTGAACACTGATTTTAAAAGACTCTCCTGTCAATAAATGTTACGGGATAACTTATTTAACTTGCAATGTAGTGCGAACCAGTTCTTCTCAATATTTTTCAGTAAAGCAAGGTGTTTAGAAGGTACTCCTGAAGTTTGATGTTTCAAAAATCGTCATTATGACAACCGATGTATTGGGCACATGATTGTTTCAATAACATAATATTCTTCGATAGCAAGTCTCATCTGGTAACCTTGAACTGTTTCATGATATTAGGAATATGATATAAATGCAACGTGTTTGAAAGCGCTTACAAAAAATTCACACAGTGGTTAAAAATATAGAATGATGTTCTTAATGTAGTAGTGAAAATTTGGTTGATTCCGTAGAAAAGATTGCGAACAGGTTCATTTCTCGTGACTAAAAAAGCCATTCCTCACAACGGGGATGTGACTAAAATCATAGCATTTTTTTGAATTCTTAGAGATTGAGATCGTTCATGAGTTCTTCAATACTGGAGAAAGGACCATGAAGATCCAAGTCGTTTTCTGCGGATTCGATGGCTGCTAATGTTACCTTGTTAGGCCTTTCCTCTGCTGCCTGCTGGTGAAGTTCGGAATCAATGTTCTGAGTCGGGCTTACTTTCGTATTACTCATGTTTCTTCTCCTTCCAATCCTTTTGCAATATTGGCTGAAATTTATGTTCTTCAAGCTGGACTAATGCTAAGGATAGCCCGTTCTCCTGTTGAAGGGCGGACTATCGTTTTACTCCGAATAACTATTGGCAAAGATATTGTGCCCAAAATGTGGCCATGAAAAGAAAAAGTGGCTTATTTAAGCCACCTTCTGATCTATGGTGCGGATGACAGAATTCGAATCTGCACGAGTCTCCCCACTGACCCCTGAAATCAGCGCGTCTACCAGTTCCGCCACATCCGCGTGTGCATGTAATAAGATACCAATGTTTGCAGGCCTTGTCCAGCAAAAAATTACATTCCCGCAAAAAAAATATCCACGCAAAAAGCACCCGGGATCAGATCCCGGATGCTCCATAGTTGGATAAGTAACGTGCCGAAGGATCACTGACCTGGCATCCTTGCCAGCTCTGGTTCGGCAGCCAGTAGTCCTTGATCATCCTGTCCATGCCGGGGTAATAGGATTCGAAAATATCCCGGTACATCAGGCTTTCCTTGGTATAAGGTCTGTGCCACGTGTACTTCGCACAGCCCGCTTTGAAGTCCTGATCGCTGTACTTCTCTTCGGCTAACGCCTTCAGATCGTCGGCCAGAGAGTGGCCGACGGCATCCGAGAAGGCCGCTTTATCCCGGAACAGGATCGAATGCGGCAGGAGGTTGTCCTTCTCGAATGCGTGGCGTAACAGATATTTGCCCATATGGTAGGTGTTCATCTTCATCGAAGGATCGATGGACATTACATAATGGACAAAGGAAAGGTCACCGAACGGTACGCGGCTCTCCATGGAGTTTGCGGAGATGCAGCGGTCAGCACGCAGAACATCGTACATATACAGCTCACGGATCCGCTTCTCGGCTTCGATCTGGAAGCTCTGGGCATCCGGGGCAAAGTCCGTATACTTGTATCCGAAGAGCTCATCCGAGATTTCTCCGGTATAGAGTACATGGACATCGGTATCTTTATGAATTGCTTTGCACAGCAGGTACATGCCCATGGAGGCGCGGATTGTTGTGATATCCCAGGTTCCCAGTGCCTTGATGACTTCCGGGAGCGCATCGATGACTTCCTGACGTGTCATCTTGACTTCGGTATGGTCGGAGCCGATGAATTCCGCAACCTGGCGCGCATACTTCAGATCGATGGCGTCCGTATCCATGCCGATGGCAAAGGTACGGATCGGCGTCCTGGAGTGGCGCTGCGCAATGGCGCAGACCAGCGAACTGTCAAGGCCGCCGCTGAGCAGATAGCCGACCGGCGCATCAGCGTCCATCCGCTTCAAAACACCTTCGACGAGGCGGTCGTGGATTCCTTTGCATACCGTCTCGAGATCGTCATGGATCATGGCATCCGGCAGCTCAATATGCGTATAGGCAGTGAAGACGCCGTCCTTGTAATAAGTTCCGGGAGGGAAGGGCATAATGTCTTCGGCAATCGGCATCAGAGATGCCGCCGTCGATCCGAAGCAGATCCTGTGGTTCTTTGTATAGCCGTAGAAGAGGGGACGGATCCCGATCGGGTCGCGGGAAGCGATCCAGCTGCCTTCCTTCGCGTCATAGATCACCATCGCATATTCCGCATCGAGTTTCGCAAACATCCCGGTACCGAACTTTTCATAGAGCGGCAGAATGATTTCGCAGTCACTGTCCGAACGGAAGGTGTAATGGTCCTCTTCCTCGAGTCTCTTCTTGACGGGACGGAAGCCATACAGCTCGCCGTTGCATACGGCGGCAGAGCCGCCTCTTACAAACGGCTGCATTCCTTCTTCGTTGAGTCCCATAATGGCCAGGCGGCGGAAGCCCATCGTTCCGTGGCCGATGGAGAGAATTCTTCCATCATCGGGTCCGCGGTCTGCCAGACTTGCAAGTCCGGCCTCAAATGCCTTCGGATCCGTTAATTCATCTGTTGTTACAAGTATTCCGCACATAGCAGCTCCTCTTAGAAAATAAAAGCAGTCCACGTCCCCTGATCGGGACGAAGGACTGCGCTTCGTGGTGCCACCCGTGTTTACCGTATGTTTCCGGTCTCATTGATCTACCAGCATAGATCCACAGTGCTAACGGTCTGTGTCCGCCGGCGTCTACTTCGCAGTGATCTGCGTTTGGGACCGGAGCTCCAAGGTGTTGTTCCGCCATTCAGTGACCCTCGGCACTTTCACCTGTACGCCGCTCTCTCTTCTGGTCTAAAAGGGTTTCGCTTCCTTTTCTTCGCTGATGGCATTGTTATATCTTTTTTTCAGAACAAATGCAATGTGTTTTCAATAAAAACTTTCATTTACATTTGTTACATTTTCTAGAGGGTGCGCTGAATCTTCTCCGTATTCTTGAAATGGAGCTTTGCAACATTCTTGAGCTCATCCATTCCATAGCGCTCGACAAAGGCCATGGCACAGTCATCCGCCGGTGTCCCGGCGCCTTTGGCAAAGGTCATCTGATATTTCTGACTCATCTGATCCATTGCCTTCAGAAAGGCATAGCGCGCAATGATCGATGCACAGCCGACGGCGGGATATCTGCTTTCCGACTTCGTCTCGAAATGGAGTCCGCGCACGACTTCCGGCACATTACGCAGATAGCTGTAGTACTGCTTCTCAGGCGCAAACTGATCCACCATAAGGAAGGCGGGCAGCGCTGCCTTCTTCCTCAGGTTCAGATAGGCCTGATTATGAAGAATGGCCTTCATCGAATTGAGATTGGTAGAGGCATGGACCGCGTTGTATTTTGCCGGCGGAACAATCAGCAGCGAATAGGGAATCTGTTCCATCAGCTTCGGAGCCATCATCCTTATGTCTACGTCCGTGATCGTCTTCGAATCGCGGACGCCGAGTCTTTGAATCAGATCCCAGTCCTTCTCCGCCACGATCGCTGCACAGACGCACACCGGACCGAAATAGTCTCCGGTACCGACCTCGTCACTGCCGCCCTGCGGCAAAATGACGGAGGACGAAGAGCTCCGGGATGACGTGGAGGGAACCGCTCCCGGCATATTGAGATAGGGCGTACTGTATTTCTCGGCATCCGTCCCCTGGAATACGACCTTGTTGGTCTTGTAGCAGGTGATGACGCAGCCCTCCGGACGCAGCTGATAACGGATATAGGGCGAAGATACAGGTACCGAGCACGATGAAAATGCAGAATACAGATCTTCTGCGGCCTGTTCGTTCAATGTCAGTGTCACTACAGTTTTCGGCATGATTTGCCCATCTATTGTAAAATAGCGTGCAGAAAAGAGGAAAGGAAATTGCATGATCACGATTCCGCCGGCGTCCTATTACATTGTTGATATCGTCATTGCGGCCTTTTACATTGCGTTTCTGTTTCTGGGGGCGCACCGGGGATTTCTGAGGCAGCTTGTGAGTCTTCTCGGTACGGTGCTGTCATTTCTCGGGGCATGGCGCTATTGCGGCGTCCTTGCGGAATACATTCACCTTTGGCCCTCGTCCTGGAATCCGGCAAAGGATGCGTTCTATGGCGACACGGTGTATGCGATGCTCAACAAGATGGCGTGGTTCTTTGTGCTGCTCATCGTCCTGCGGCTTCTGTTTCTGCTTCTGGATAAGCTGGCAAAGGGCATTGAGAATATTCCGGTACTGAAGCAGATCAGCGGCCTTCTTGGTGCGCTGCTTGGGGCAGTCGGGGCTACGGTGTGGGTGCTTGTGTTCTGCATCCTTCTGCAGACGCCTCTTTTCAGCAACGGTGCCGATATTTACCGGAACACGGTTCTGCACACGATCAGCGAAACAACCGGCACGGTATTTTCAAAGCTGGCGGTACCGGTGAATGAGACGGAAACCTTTTCGAAGCTGTATCAGTCTTTGAAAAACAATGAAGGGGAAGATACCCAGGCCATCGAGCAGTGGCTCCAGGAACACGGCTATACGCCGCAAGAGGAGAATCAATGAGTCTTGAGCAGCAGCTGGAACTGAATGTAATCAAGGAACAGGTGAAGAACTTCGCCTCCTTTTCCCTTGGTCAGAAGAAGATCGAAGAACTGACGCCAAGCTATGAGCCGCTGGTTCTGCGGCAGGAAAATGAGCGCAGCAGAGAAGCCCTTGCGGCCGTGGTTCATTACGGGACGATGCCCTTTGACGGGATCAGGGATATTGAACAGTCCCTGCAGAATGCAAAGAAGGGACGCACCCTGACGCCGCAGGAACTGAGTCAGGAAATCAATCTGATCCACGGCCTATCCCATATCACTGCCTATGAAAAAATGATTGAGGAGGATCATCCGGCCTTAAAGGATCTGACTTCCACGATCACGATTCATAAGAATACGGCAGCGAAGCTGGAATCCTGCATCGATGCCTATGGCGAGATCAGGGATTCCGCATCTGCCGATCTTAGAAATATCCGGTCCAGTCTTCGCCATGCGGACGCCGACGTGCAGGCGGCCGTGACCCGCTTCATGCATGCGCATCCCGACAGCATCGTGGATTCGATCGTTTCCTACCGCAATGACCGTGCCGTCATCCTTGTAAAAGCTTCGGACAAGAACAGCTTTCATGGCTTTGTCTATGGCGATTCCGCCAGTGGACAGGCTTCCTATATCGAGCCGCCGGAAGTCATCGCCGCCAACAACCGCAAGGCCCAGCTGCAGGAACAGGAGGCGCGGGAAATCCACCGCATCCTTGTCGAATGCACAAAGGAAGTTGGGAAAATTGCCGATGAAGAGATCGGAAACCTGGAAACGGCCGGGATCCTTGATGCAATTTTTGCCAGGGCACAATGGGGTGCGGCGCATGATGCATGCGTTGCCACACTGACGCAAGAGCGCAGACTTTCCTTCGAAAAGGCGCGGCACCCGCTGATTGATCCCAAGAAGGTTGTAGCCAATAACTATCACCTCGAAGATCCTCAGCACATGTTATTGATTACGGGGCCCAATACCGGCGGAAAGACGGTATCGATGAAGATCATCGGTCTCTTTACGCTGATGAGCTACTGCGGCATTCCGATTCCCTGTGACAGTGCTGTCATTCCTTATTTTGATGCCGTGTATGCCGACATCGGAGATGATCAGTCCGTCGTTTCTTCGCTGAGTTCCTTTTCTGCCCATGTGGAAAAGCAGGCTAGGGCCCTGGCATCGGCGACGTCGCAGTCTCTGGTGCTTCTGGATGAAATCGGCTCCGGCACCGATCCCAGGGAAGGCGAAGCTTTAGCGATTGCCATTTTGAATGAACTGCGCATCCGGGGAACGATGACGGTTGCCACGACACACTACAGCCGCCTCAAATCCTATGGCAAGCGGCATCCTGATATCCTTCTGGCCAGCGTTGAGTTTGATATGGAGAAGCTGGCTCCGACATACCGGTATCTGGAAGGGACGACGGGTTCCTCCAATGCACTGGAGATCGCGGGAAAGTACGGTCTGCCAAAATCAGTTATTAAAGAGGCACGGTTTCTGAAGGATCAGGCCAGAAGCCAGGAAGATGTTCTTCTCGAACAGCTGGACAAGGAACTGAGCAAGCAGCGTGCCACCAATGAGCAGCTGGAAGCCAAGCTCAAGGAGATCCGCACCTACCAGCAGCAGCTCAAGACTCAGCAGATCGAGTTCCAGAAGGAACGGGATGAGTGGAAGGCACACGCAGACGAAGAAGCCGAAGCCATCACGGAAGAGGCCAAGGAACAGGCGGATGCCATCCTGAAGCGTATGCGGAAGATGCAGCAGAATGCCAAATACCATGAAGTGCTTGCAGAGCGGCAGAAGCTGAACCGGACCGGCGGCGAGAGTGAAAATTCATCCGGCACCGGCCAGGGCAGAAATAACAATCCGGACATATCCCAGGGCGGCAATGCCAGAAAGACACAGGCGCCCCCTGCCTTTCAGGTCGGGGATACGGTGGAGCTGCGTGCCAACGGGCAGGCGGCGAAGGTGGTGCGCATTGAACGCAAGGAGATACTCATCAATCTCAATGGACGTGAGATGCGGGTGAAACCGGATACGATCCGGCCAAGTCTCAAGGTGATTCCGAAGATTACGGTGGATCCGGAGGTACATATTGCCCATGCCAGTATCTTTGAAGCCTTCTCACCTGAGTGCAATCTGATTGGTATGCACGTGGATGAAGCGGTGGAGAAGCTGCAGAGCTATGTCTCGGATGCGAAGATCCACGGCCTCAAGGAGTTCCGCATCATTCACGGAGATGGCAGCGGAGCACTTCGTAAGGCGGTGCATGAGCAGTTATCCGCAATGAAGGATGTGCAATCGTTTACGCTTGCACGTCCTGAGCACGGCGGCAGCGGAGCTACGGTCGTGAAGTTAAAATGAATAAAGGACAATGGATCGGGAATATATCAAATCGAAGCTGGTGAATCTGCCCCATGAACCGGGCAGTTACCAGATGAAAAACAAGAATGGTGAAATCATCTACGTGGGCAAGGCGAAGGACCTGCACAACCGTGTGAATCAGTACTTCACGGGTGCCCATGATTTTAAGACGACCAAGATGGTTTCCAATATTGAGGATTTTGATTTCATTGTGACCAGGAGCGAGAAGGAGGCTCTGGTTCTGGAAATCAATCTGATCAAGAAGTATCGTCCGAAGTACAACATCCAGTTCATGGATGATTCTTCCTATCCCTACATCAAGCTGACGAATGAGGATTATCCGCGGCTGACCATTGCGCGCGACAGCAAGAAGGACAAAAAGGCGCGGTATTTCGGGCCGTTTCCGGATGCGGGCGCGGCGCGGATGACGCAGAAGCTGCTGCAGAGTCTGTATCCGTTTCGGCGGTGTGTGCATATGGGGGATAAGCTGTGCCTGTATTACCATATGGGACAGTGCAAGGGGCCGTGTGTCTATGACATTGATCCCAAAATCTACAAGGATATGGCGGATCAGGTGGAGCGCTTTTTGAACGGGGATACGAAGGAAGTCGTGGACGAGTTGACAAAGAAGATGCAGGAAGCCTCCGCGAACCTGCAGTTCGAGCAGGCTCAGCAGTATAAGGAGATGCTTGAGAGCATCCAGGCCACCAGTGACAAACAGATCATTGAGCAGGACAGCCGCTCGGATGCGGATGTGTTTGCCTGGTACGCTGACAAGGGATACATTGCGATGAACGGGTTCCTGGTGCGCCATGGGACGATTCTGGCCAAGGAATGGAAGCTGCATCCGCTCTATGGCGAAGCTGAGGAAGAGTTTGTCAACTTCCTGGTGCAGTACTATGAGGAACATCCGAAGGCAAAGGAACTTCTTGTGCCGATGACGCTGAGCCAGGAGACTGTGCAGGAACTGGCGGAAGTACTGGAGATCCGTATCTCGCAGCCGCAGAAGGGCTACCGCAGGAAGCTGATGGATCTCTGCATTGAAAATGCGAAGAAGCAGCTGGATCTGAAGTTTGAGTCGATGGAGCGTCAGGAGAGTGAGACGGAAGGGGCAGTGGCCCTTCTGTCGAAGCTGTCAAATCATGCGATGAACCGGGTGGAGCTGTTTGATAACTCCCATATCTCGGGTACCTTTACCGTAGCTGCGTGTGTTGTCTACGAGGATGGTAAACCGGTGCGGAAGGATTATCGTCTCTATAAGCTCCATACGGCCAACAGCGATGTGGACAGTATGAAGGAAGTGCTGTACAGGCGCTATTTCCGGCTGTTAAAGGAAAACGGGCGGATGCCGGACGGGATTCTCGTCGATGGCGGCAAGGCGCAGATCGATGCGGCGCTTGAGATTCTGACGTCGCTGGATCTGCAGAATACGATCAAGATCATGGGCCTGGCCAAGGATGATAAGCATACGACACGGGCTCTGGTAGATACGGATGGAAGAGAGATTCCGATTGATAAAAACGGTGCGCTGTTCTTTCTTTTGACGCGGATGCAGGATGAGGTGCACCGGGTAGCGATCAGCTATCACCGCAAATTAAGAGACAAGGCGCAGACCCGTTCCATCCTGGATGAGATCGAGGGCATCGGTCCCAAGCGGAAGCGGACACTTCTCAGGTCGTTTGGATCCTTCAGCAATCTGAAAGAGGCATCGGTAGAGGATATTGCAAAGATCGTTCCCAAAGAGACGGCGCAGAAAGTCTATGAGGCGCTGCACAGCCAGGGAATGGTAGAATAGTCAGCGAACGAAGAAAGTCATGAACATGACAGAGACCATTTTCAAAGACAGACAGCAGAATAACGGGGAGATTACGACTCTCGAAGGGAAACAGAAGACGAAGTGGACGCGGATCTTTCTTCTGTGCATGGCAGCGGTTCTTGGTATTTCGATTTCGGTGATGAACTATCACTATGATTCGCTTGCCCGCTATCCGTACCGTGATGAAGAAAGCCGGCGGCTGATCAAGGAATATCTCAATGATGAGGAGATTGACTACATCATTGAGTATTCGATTGCGCCCAACATGTTCATCTCCTTTATTGAGGCGCCGGGCTTCAACATCTACCATGCGGCGGAATACAAGCGTCTTTCGCTGGTGCTGTGGCAAGAGACACCGGCACATATTGTACGGATCGTGGAAGATACCTGGGGCAGGGTGGATTCCGATACGCTGCAGACATTATTGAGCTACGACAACTACAACTATACCTGGAGTGAGTTTGAGGGCTGGATCGAAAACGGGGACAGCTATGCGCCCGATGCCCGTCTGCTCATTAACGTCAACGGCACAAGCACCTTTCTTAGTGGTGATCTTACGATCAGTAAGCGGGAACCTCAGGACCTCGTGAACATCGCAACAGATGATTCCAGCATTCCGGTTAATGACAGCAGTCTGCAGGTGACGGCAGAGACGATGCCGGGGCTCAAGGATCTGTTTGCGGCCTACGAGGCAGACGTGCAGAAACAGCTACAGTCAAAGACGCAGTCACAGACGCAATCACAAACCACATCCCTGGAAGATGCCAGCAGCGGATTGAAAATCGGCGCTGCCTATATCTCCTATAAGGAACAGGAAGATCTGTATAACAGCGGCAGATCAACCTTCAAACCGGGCCAGGATGAGCATCAGCTTGGTACCTGCGTCGACTTTGAGGTCGAAGGACTGAGCGATGCGATGTTTGAAAAGACATGGCAGGCTCAGTGGCTGATGGAAAATGCGTGGAAATACGGCTTTGTACAGACGTATACAGCAGAAGACGAGGAGCTCAGCGGCATCGCCGCAGAACCATACCACTATCGCTATGTTGGCATCGATCTTGCCAAGACGCTGCATGACAATGGTCTGACCCTGTTCCGCTATCAGGCGAATCAGGATATCGATGCCATTTCCATCGCAAAATAGCAATTACAGTGAGAATAACAAAACAACGGCGCATTCGTAATCGGATGCGCCGTTAACAATCGTTAACAATGATGAATCAATTCAGATACCGTTACGAAGGCTGGTGAAGAGATCTGCCCGGGCCTTGCGCTTCTGCAGGACTTCTGCCGCGGTATTCACGTAAGCCCGCGGACCGCGCTCATCCTTTGCCTTATAGGTCTTGTGGATGGCCCATAGCAGTAACAGAGAGTTCAGTGCCTTGTCATTCTTCTTGGACTCTGCCTGTTTTTCCTTCAGTGCACCGGTCTTGATCTGGGTGAGCTGCACATTTTTTTTAATGTTGTTGATCTTTGGCTGATGAGCCTTGAGATCTTTTACAAGCGGAATCGCATGAACCGCGGTAAGGATGACAAACACAATCAGCAGCGCCAGAGCCCCAAAGAGGATGTACCAGTTGTACGGCGAAAGATTGATATTCATGACATCATTTTAATTCAAACAGTGGCAATTTACAAACAGTGATGTAAGATCAAGTTATGAAAGAAGTCGTGCTCGTTTCTGATTCACATCGTCTCCGCAACTTCCGGGAAGCACTCAAAAATAAATATCCGGAAGCGGATTACTTTTTCCATTGCGGCGACAGTGAACTGAGCAAAGAGGAGATGGCGGGATGGGCCACGGTGGAAGGAAACTGCGATTACTATTTTGAATTTCCTGCGCAGCTGAAGATTGAGATCGGGATGCATTCCTTCCTTCTGGTACATGGGGATCGGGCAGGCTATCCCTATGACAGGACGCTGCCGGCACTTGCTAAGAAGTACGGCTGCGATGTCGTGTGTTATGGTCATACGCATGTTCCGATGGATCAGATGTCGGATGGTATCCGACTGATCAATCCCGGGAGCCTGCGTTATAACCGCGACGGAAGTGAACCGGGATATATGGTATTGAGCGTCTATGATGAGCGGATTGAGGCTAAATGGCTCCCGTATCAGCCTTGAAAAGGGTGTATAATATTGTTAATATGTTTCTTGTGCCTGTCCTGGTAGCTCAGCTGGATAGAGCTCCCGCCTTCTAAGCGGACGGTCAAGGGTTCGAATCCCTTCCAGGACACCATTACAAACCGTTGCGCAGTTGAATTCTCTGTGCGGCGGCTTTTTTTATGATCTGAAAACGATAGTTTTGTCAAAGTTAAATGAAAATGTCACCTTCTCTGGTTTTTTGAAAATGTCACCTTTTGTGAAATTGTGATGTAGGAGAAATTAGAATGCCCCATTGGAGGCATTCCATGCAGAATGAGAAGGAAAAACGAAAAGAAGAAGCTCTAAAGCTATTAATGCAGAAAGCAATTGATGTTCATCTAACATACGGACAGATTGCCGACAAAACCGGATTCAGCAAACGACAGATCATCCGGTGGGCGGAGCAGCTAAAGGAAAAGGATATGTCATCTATCCTTACCCATGGCAATACCGGCAGAAAGCCAGTAACGACCGCCTCCGACCAAGAGATCAGTTACATGGAGAATTTCAAGAAAACATATCCGGTGATTACCATAGCACAGTTTAGAGATTTTTATCGTGAAGATGTCCTGTTTAGCGGAGATCCACAGAAGCGAGATGATGTCCAGCGCTTTGGCCTCAAGGACCGAAGCAAGTCGTGGTTTCGACAGTTATACATGCATGAAGGCTGGAAGTCACCTGCAGAAAAGCCTGTCAGGTCTGATGGCAGCAGAGAGACGCATCCGATCAGGGCTCCAAGGGATCATAGGGGAGAATTGGTACAGATTGATGGGACCCCATACGACTGGCTGGGAGACGGCAGAACATATTGCCTGCACCTTGCAGTGGATGACGCAGGAACAGAGGTGCTTGCGGGATGGTTTATGCCTACGGAATGTGCCAGGGGATATGCACATATGACCAGGCTGATTCTTGATAAGTGGGGAATCCCCCTTGCCTTCTATTCAGACAAGGATTCCGTCTTCAGAAGTGTCAAGAATGGAGCGCCATCCAAGTTTGCAAAAATGATTATGAAGCTTGATATCAAGATGATTTTTGCAAACTCGTCACAAGCAAAAGGCAGAGTTGAACGATATAACGGAACGGCTCAGAATCGGCTGCCCAATGACATTATCCGCTGGAATCATAACCATCCGGATCAGCAGATAAAGGACTATGACACGTTGAACAATTGGTTTAACGCATACTATATCCGGTATCTGAATGATAAGTTTTCTTTCCCGGTAAAGGATCCACATGACGTTTTCAGAGAGCTGCCGCCAGACTATGATCCTTCAAAGATATTCCGTGGTGAATTTTCCCGAGAAGTGAACAATAATACATTCTCGCTGGGCAATGTCCTGTACAGTGCATTCAATGAGAATGGTGAACTGATAAAGTTCAATCAGAAGACAAAGGTCAATGTTTACATTGATGCGTTCACAGGTGAAATCTACATAGAACGATACGGAAAGCATTTAACATGCATGAAGGTTGGTGAAAGAAAGAGAAACCCTGTATATGTGGCCGAAACTGAGAAAGATATACAGCGTTATCTCAGCGAGCTTGAGGATAACAATTACAAGCTTGTGAAAAATGGAAAGGAATTGTCAAAAGGTGACAAAATCAAAAAATCTTAACACTGAAAACGATAGTTTGGTAAAATATCTTAGATATGGAGGGAGGGCTTGCCATATCGGAAAACATTTATATTCTATATTGTGTGACGCATAAGACGGAGCAGGTGCAGCGTGTCTTACGGCGTCAGGGGTTCGTCTCTTACATTCCGCGGATGGAGAAATATCTTCGCAGCATCGACAAAATCGTCGACGATGTGGTGATGTTTCCGGGGTATCTCTTTGTAGAGTCAGATTTGGATCAGATAGACTTTACGCTTTCCATCCGTCAGATGAATGACGAAAAGAACGGTATCATCCGCGAGCTTAAGGAACAGGGTGTCTCCGCCTTAACGGAAGAAGAGAAAGAGTTCTATCACATTCTCTTCGATGATCACTACCTTCTGAAGATGAGCTACGGTTACCGTGAAGGTAGCCGGACGCTGGTCTACAGTGGCCCCTTACTACAGCTCAGGGACGACATCACGAAGGTAGACCGCAAGAACGGTGTCGCCTATCTCAAGCAGCAGTTCATGCACCGCAACATTCAGGCCGGCTTATTAGAAACGAAGGAGATCCACTTCTAGCGCAGGGGTATCCACCTGGGAGGAGTCTTTGGACATAAGAAGCACATTGGGAAGGAAAGAGACAGAAAGGTGTGTTAAACACACCACCACATACCATCCCAATGGGTGGGGGAGAGTGTATCTATAAGCAATGCTTAAGTGAAGCGAAAAGAAAGATGTACTAAGATAGGTATCACTCTTTGAAACAAACAGTTCAAGAACACGTTTCCTTGTCTAGGAGCGAGAAAATCGGCTAAAAAAAACGCATGCTCATAAACGTGTTCAACAGCAATAAAGCGGTACTTATGCTAGATAAAAGCATTAAATATGATCTTGTTCATTTAATGTTCACAGGTTCATAAAACCGCATAACAAAGCCAAAAATTGAGAGTCATAAAATCTCGTTCGTTGTCAGGAAGAGGTGTAAAATCGTCCTTGACAACGAACGAGATCCAGAAAAGTTCCTGATTTTGGGTTAAACAAAGGCTTTTTCGTATCTTATGCCAGCACTATAATACCCACAGTGAGGCTAAATTCACTTGCTTCCCAGTATACCAGCCTGCCGAGCTAGTACTCGTCCTTTATCAGTGGTGCCTGACAAGCTAGCGGAGAGGTGCTAGTCGGGTGATAGGTAGTAGAAGAGGGCTAGACTAGCTGGGTGGCAGATAAGTTTCATAATCCGCATTGTATGAAAGATGCAGAAAACCTCATAACTAAGCCGGAAATGCTGCATAAACTGACGTCCGGAAGGTTAGGACAGTTATCGAGTTAGCACTAGCTAGATGGATACATGAGTATGTAAGACGAGCTAGCTGAATGAGTTCATCTGTGCGGAGAGCGAGAATAAGATAATTGTACGGTCTCGTTGGATGACTGGTCATATGAGTATCTGATTGAAAGCTAGACTGTGCAATTTGGCTGGTGTGGAGATTTGCTTGAGTATGAATTTCTTCGAACGAATGGAGCATGAAATTGATTTCCAGAAAGAATATGAAAAACTGGAAAGTATCGTTTGTAATGAGGATTTTTCTGGCAATGATGACACCATCAATGATTGGATTTCTGACAATTTTCGCTCGTGGAAAGATCATGGAAATTTTAGTAGCTTTGATGAGTTAAGAGAACAAGAGGGCTTTCCTATCCAGTATGATTATTCTGATAGACCTCTTGCTGTTAACAATAAGCTTATAACAATGGATGATTTCTTTGCCTATGTTGAAATGATAATCAATATTTCGTTCTCACTATTATCTCATAGAGACAAACCGCAGCGAAATCTGTCCCAGAAGTTAAGAGAATTTACTGATATTGCAAAAGTAGATATTGATAAGGTTGGATATGAATTGAAGGAAGTATTTGGAAAATGGTACGTTCTCCAGAAGAATGCCGCAGCATCTGTAGTGGTAGAACACATAAAGCCATCAGCTGCTGATGCAGTGATGGAATACAATCACTATGTTTTAAAAGGGGATCTTAGTCGGAAGAAAGAGCTTCTTAAAATAATTGCAGATGATTTGGAACCACAGAAAAAAGTGTTAGAGGACTTGAAATGTGGTGAAGCTCACCAGTTTTTTGACCTTGTAAATAACTGTAATATTCGTCATAACAACTTTGATCCTTGTGGAGGTAAGAAGTATCATGAGAAGCTTTCTAGGTCTGCTGATGATCTTATAGAGAAGATATATGATCTTATTTATGAGCTTGGCTTGATAAGCTACTTGGCCTTAGATCGTAATAAACGAGATGAGAAGGTTACTGCAATCAGAATGCTTTATTAAATATGAAAATTCTTTGTCACAGGAGATTCTGCGGATGATTATGATAGTTGCCAAAGCGATGTTTTTAGATCGCAAGGCATAGAAAGGAGGTCAGAAATAATGTTTCAAAGAATTTTAGAAGGCCTGATCTCCAAGGTCTTATTTTGAGCCTTGGGAAAGTTTTTATGACCACTGCTGCTGAAACTGTATCAGTGAGTTAATCAGAAAGTGAAAAACTATTTTTAAAAATAAAACTTAACGATGCAAAGGTCTATGGCTCTAAAGACCTATGCTTATTATTGTTGAAATATCTATTGAGCTTAGAGGTGAAAGAACAAAGATGAGTGAGAATCAGAACAATGAAAATGGCACTTCATACAAAATTTGCTTGGTAGGATCTTCAGGCGGCCATCTTACTCATCTCTATATGCTTAAACCCTTTTGGGAGAAGCATAATCGCTTCTGGGTTACTTTTGATAAGGAAGATGCAAGAAGTATTCTGCAGGGCGAAAAGGTGTATCCTTGCTACTATCCCACAAATCGTTCATTCAAGGCTTTATGTATTAATACAAAACTGGCTTGGAAAGTTTTGAAGAAAGAAAAGCCAGATCTGGTAATTTCATCAGGTGCCGCTGTGGCCGTACCTTTTTTTTGGTTAGGAAAGCTGTTCTTCCACACGAAGAATATTTATATTGAAGTCTTTGACCGTATTGATAAACCAACTGTGACTGGCAAGCTAGTTTATCCAGTTACGGACAAATTTATCGTTGAATGGGAAGAGATGAAGAAGATTTATAAGAAGGCTATTAATTTGGGGAGTATTTTTTGAACAATCTGCATTTACTTACTTGTAACTATGTCCGCACGCTGTTTTTTTTTTTTCTGTGGCGATAAGTAGCTAGCGAGTAAATCAGATACCTACCGTAAACGATAGGTATGTTTTGAAAATGTGGAGCAGTAGATCAAGTCATAGGATAAGAAAATGATATTTGTAACAGTCGGAACACATGAGCAGCCGTTTAACCGGATAATACAAAAAGTAGACGATCTTAAACGTGATGGAGTGATCACAGAAGATGTGATTATGCAGATAGGCTTCAGTACCTATGAGCCAAAATACTGTACTTACTCTAAGCTCTACCCATATAATGAAATGCAACAGGTGGTTCAAGATGCGCGGATTGTAATCACGCACGGAGGACCATCTTCTTTTATTATGCCGTTGCAGATTGGCAAGATTCCGATTGTTGTCCCTCGTCAGAAAGATTTTTACGAACATGTAAACAATCATCAGGTTGAGTTTGCAGAAGCTGTTAAAGAACGGTATGGAAACATCATTGTCGTTGAGAATATAGAAGATTTAGGGGATGTGATTACGAATTACGATTCAATAATTGCGGATATGGATGACAAGGCTGTAGCTTTAGGTAATAACGCAAAGTTTGTAAGTGAGCTAGAGAAGATAGCAGATCAGTTGGTTGGAGAAAAATAATGACAAATAAGCCAAAAGTTGGAATTCTTTCAATGCAAAGAATAAAGAATTATGGCTCGTTTCTCCAGGCTTTTGGCTTGAAGAGCATATTGGAAGAATTAGGAGCGGATGTTCAATTTGTTGACTATCATCCTGGAAGCACATTAGTTCCAACTGATGATGAAAAAAGTGGTTTGAGACGCAAAATCAACAAAGGATTTGAAGCTCTGCAGGGGAATGCGCCACTGAAAGCAAAATTGGATTTCATTAAATATAAAAACAATTTTGGCAGTAATTATTATCCTTATCTTGGAATCACTGAGGAGATGAATTATGCTCCGGATCTAGATCTTCTGATAATCGGATCTGATGAAGTTTTCAATTGCGTTCAAAATAATACAAATGTCGGCTTCAGCCCAGAGCTGTTTGGACAGAGTAATCATGCGAAGAAGCTTATTTCCTATGCTGCTTCTTTTGGAAATACCACATTAAACAAACTGCAAAAGTATCATGTGGATATAGAAGTTGGAAGATGGCTAAGTCAATTTAATTCATTATCTGTTCGTGATAAAAATAGTCATGATCTAGTGGAAGCTCTGACTGGAGAAAACTGTAAGATTAATCTGGATCCTGTTCTGATCTACGATTTTGCTTCTTCTGGCAAAGTGCCAACAGTAGCAGATAGTCACTACATGATGCTTTATGGTTACAATAATCGTTTTACCAAAGATGAATGCCAATTGATAAAAAACTTTGCCAAGCAGCATGGATTAAAGATTTACTGTATTGGTGGCGTGCAGGGATGCTGTGATAAGTTCATTGATACTGATCCTTTTACGGTCATTGGTTATTTTAAAAATGCTGATTGCGTGGTAACTGATACGTTCCATGGAACAATTCTTAGCGTTATCACTCACAGACAGTTTGTATCTTTGATTAGAACTAATGGGTATGGAAATAGTGAAAAGCTGGTTGATCTATTAGGAAGACTGAAATTGGAAGACAGACAAATAGCTGATCTTCATAACCTTGAGGCATATTTAAGAAAATCCATTGATTATACTACTACTGATCGAATCATCAGTGATGAGAGAATAAAAACCAGAGAGTATTTGAAAAAATGGCTTTAAAAGATAATATTTCAATTATTGGTAATGCATGTGTTGGTTGTAGAAGTTGCGAGCAATCCTGCCCTGTTAAATGCATCATGGTAATGCCTAATAATGAGGGTTTTCTTTATCCAAATATCAATGAGGAAAAATGTATCCATTGCGGAAATTGTATGACTCATTGCCCGATAAAGAACCAAGATCTTCATCGGAATACACCAAAAGAAGTATGGGCATTGAGAAATAAGAATGATAAGGACATTTTTAATTCGGCTTCAGGTGGTGCATCAGATTTATTAGCTAGCGATGTCTTGAATGACGGGGGTATCGTTTATGGTGCAGCTTATGATGATAACTTTAGGGTCTATCATATTGAAATAACTAAACCTGCTGATAAATGGAAAATCCAATCTTCTAAGTATGTTCAGTCTGACACTGAAAATGTATATACCAGAGTAAAAGATAATTTAAAAAATGGTAAACAAGTTTTGTTTACTGGAACACCATGCCAGATTGCTGGTCTTTATGCCTTTCTTGGAAAAGATTATGAGAATCTTTATACGATAGATCTTATTTGCCATGGTGTACCTTCTCCGCTTTTTTTTAAGAAATACTTGGAATGGCAAGACAAGAAAATGGGCGGGAAGACAATATACTATAATTTTCGCTCAAAAGCTAAAAGAGGATGGGGTACACAATATCTTCTAAAGACAAAGACAAAGACAAAGACAAAGACACTATCTTTAGACAAATATGGATGCCATTTTATGGCGGCAGATTGTTATAGAGAATCATGCTATCAGTGTCTATACGCAAATACCAAACGAGTTGGAGATATTACGATAGGAGATTTCTGGGGAATTGGAAGGTCACATCCAGCTTTTTACTCTGAAAAAGGTGTTTCTAGCGTGTTTATTAACACTGATAAAGGAAAAGAATTATTTGGAAGAATCAAAAAAGATGCTTTCTTACAAAGTGCAACTCTTGAAGAGGGCCTTATTAAGCAAGGTAATCTGGAGCATCCAGCCGAAAGACCTAAAGTGAGGGATAGGTTTTATGCTGATCTTAATAAGCTTGATTTTATAGAAAAAATACAAGTAGGTTTAAAAGTAAAAGAACGCCTTAAAGCAATTTTACCCGCCGACTTGATTAGAATTTTGAAAAATAAAGCTAGATAACACGCTTTAACAAAGGAATATTGGACTTGGATAATGAAGTATAACGGCCGGAATGTTCATAAAAAAATCAAAGTTGCAATGATTGCTACACATTTTGATGTTACTGGAATTGGTTCAGTAATCATGAATTATTGTCTGGCACTGGACCATAATAAATTTGACTTGACTGTAATTGCCGGAGTTCCTATTGCAGATCAGTATAAAGAACAGTGCTCTAGAAATGGAATTCATATAATTGCATTACCTTCCAGGCATAAAGATAGTTTCAATCATTACAAACAACTATATAAGATATTAAAAAAGAACCATTATGATATTTTCCATGATCATGGAAATAGTTCAATGATGGCAATTGAACTTACTTTAGCAAAAATGGCCGGTATTAAAATTAGAATTGCCCATTGTCATAATACGCGGTGCCCTAATAAAACAGTACATAAACTATTAAATCCGTATTTTAATAGGATTTACACAAAGGCAATTGCTTGCGGTGAAATGGCTGGAGACTGGCTATACGGAAAAGGAAACTTCGAAGTATTACCAAACGGTTTTGAAACTGAAAAATTTATATTCTCAGAAAATAGTCGGAAAAGGTTAAGAGCAAAATTAAACCTGGAAGACAAGTTTGTTATTGGTCATATGGGCAGATTAAATGATCAAAAGAATCAAAGTTATCTTATTGATGTGTTTGAAAGTGTTGCTAAAAAGCGCTTAGATGCTGTTCTCCTATTGGTTGGAAATGGACCAGATGAAGAAAAGATTAAAGAAAGAGTGAATAATAGCCCATATAAAGAAAGAATTATTTTATATGGAGTTACTGATGATCCGGCAGCTTTATATTCGGCAATGGATCTTTTCGTTTTACCATCTAAATATGAAGGCTTGCCTGTTGTATTGCTAGAAGCTCAAATATCCGGGTTGCCTTGTTTAGTTTCTGATAAAGTCACACGAGAAGTGGATTTCGGCGAATTGATTTGGGCTTCAATTGATGACTCTCCAAATTCATGGTGTCAGAAAATTGATTATCTTAACGTTAGATCTGATATAGATAGAGAGAACTATTATGATAAACATCTAAATCAGATTAAACAATACAGTATAAAAAACACAGTTCAGCAATTAGATCACATATACAGTTCACTGATTTACGAAACTGAGGAATAAAGATGCCTACATATGAAGGATTACGCTTAAAAGTCCTGAAATGGAGAAGACTGGCGTTTGCTAAGCAACGTCGCAAACATATTACTGATCCGAGCTTTACAATTATTTCTAATAATTGCTGGGGTGGAATGATCTATGAATCCTATGACTTACCAAAGGAATCTCCTACGGTAGGTCTTTTCTTTATGGCTAGTGACTATATAAAGTTTCTTAGCAATTTGCAAGGATATCTGAATAACCAGCTATCGTTTATTGATCCACAGGATAGTAAATGGAAGAATCGGGTTTGCTCTGACAAGAGGTTTGGACATTATCCTGTAGGTATTCTTAATGATGGTATTAATGGGCCAATAGAAATCTTTTTCCTTCATTATAAAAATGAAGAAGAAGCAAGAGATAAGTGGACAAGAAGAATACAAAGAATTAACTGGAATAGATTGTTGATTAAATTTAATGATCAGAATGGATGCGATATTGCAGATGTGGAAACATTTCTAAATCTTCCTTATAAGAATAAGATCTTTTTTACGTGTAAAAACTGGCCGTTAGAGAATAGGGGAGGTATATCTCTACAGGATTATCTTCAGTATAAAAATCGAGTTAAAAATATTAACAGTACGCTATTGGTAAAAATAATCGGGGAGTAAACGAAACTGGGTGCAGTTGAATCAGTACGGGCGAACATAATAAGTATCCGTCAGCAGCAAATGGCGTATGACTCGTTCAACCTTAGGATACTTTTCATCGTCTCTCTTGATCCGAAACAAATATACGAACCAATTTAAATAAGATTGAAGGTTATCCATCTTCATTCCCATCACTTTATATAGATACCTCTGAAGCCACCCGCACANGACTCGTTCTACCTTAGGATACTTTTCATCGTCTCTCTTGATCCGAAACAAATATACGAACCAATTTAAATAAGATTGAAGGTTATCCATCTTCATTCCCATCACTTTATATAGATACCTCTGAAGCCACCCGCACAAGTTATTAACTAACTGCATATGCTTTATATACTCAGGATTGTCAGTGTCTGCTATATAGACTTCGCTAATACAATCAGCTTTTGCAATTAACTGATTATGAGCTGCATTCCCGTCATGAACAATCGTTGAACCTGATTTTATATGTTTGATAAGCGCATCCTCTACTCTCTGAGCTGTCGGAGCGCCATTGCCGCATTCAATAGCTATCACATTCTTGTAGATATCAACTGCCACAATGATGCATATCTGGTCTTTTGAAAGCCCTCTCTTCCTCTTCTCCCCGAATTCATGCATGATTCTGCCATCATTCAGATATGTTTCATCAATCCAGATACGATCTGACAAAATCAGATGGTCCTGGTATCCATCAACCGTCGCAAAGATCTTATGCCTCCATAAATGTGCAGTAGGATGTGAAATATCGCATACATGTTCGGCTAGTATTTCCGTTGGGCAGTAAATCATACAATTGATATATCTTTCCCATACATCAAATTTTCTCTTGGCAGAATAGAATACTGTTCCCGAAAGATAGCTGAACTTATGACCACAATTCTTACACTGAAATCGCTTATTTCCACTAGTAGAAGCCCCTATTGATATGCAGTGAGTACTTCCACATTCAGGGCATCGCGCAGGTCTGCCATAGAACTCGGCAGCTTCGTCCAATGTGGAAAACCCATACTTCTCCTGGTTGACCCTATATGTAACGACATCCCGGAGATAACGAAACTCGTCGCTGCTTAATGACGACACAAAGTCAAAAAGATCTGCTTTTGACGGCATACGACATTCCTCATCACATTTGAGCTGCCATCCGACGAGGAATGTCGCCAAACATAAGGCCGAGTGGCAGCTCAAATGTTCTTATATTTGGCTTTTCTATTGTAATACATCTCTATTGCCATACCCAGTTTCGTTTACTCCCCGAAAAAATAAACCAATTTCCAAAGAATGATTTTATTTTGGCAAGTTATGAGCCATTTGGTAATAATAAGTATATAGATCTTAGCAAGTTAATTAATGCTTTATAAATGAACTCTGAAAAAATGTCAAAAAAAATTGTAATCGTAACGCGCTCAATGACATCTGGTGGCGCTGAAAGAGTGATAGCGCAGTTAGCTAACTATTTCGCTAATGATGGTATTTTTTGTGAGATTATCACAACCGAATCATTAAAAGTTGAATATCAATTAAATCGAAGAATAAAACTAGATGATATTGGTAAACAGTCAAATAGCAAAGCGATTGATCGAATAAAAAGATATAACATATTAAGAAAAAAAATCATTGCAGAACAACCTGATGTCGTTCTTTCAATGCCTGAAGACACAGGAATTTATGTGATTTTGTCATTGATTGGTACCCATATTCCTGTATATGTTTCTGAAAGAAATAATCCATGGGTTATGCCGGATGTTAAGATTACAAGACTTTTGAGAAAAGTGTCTTATCCTTTTGCAAAAGGCATTATTTTTCAGACAAAAATGGCACAATCGTTCTTCCCTAAATCCATACAGAAAAAAAGCATTGTTCTATCTAATCCAGTAGATGCGTCAAGAATTCCTGAACCTTATGTAGGAGAACGTAGGAAAGTTATTGCTGCTGTAGGAAGATTAGCGCCACAAAAGAATTTCGATTTACTACTCGACGCATTCAAAGATTTCCATGATTTGCATTCGGATTATCGACTTAACATTTACGGAGAGGGGCCTTTGAAAAAACATCTCCAAGAAAAAATTGATGATTATGGACTTCATGATATTGCTTTTTTAAAAGGGCATAGTTCTCATGTACTTGATGACATAAGAGAGGATGCAATGTTTGTTTTATCTTCTGACTATGAAGGAATGCCAAATGCTTTAATAGAAGCAATGTGTATGGGAATGCCAGTTATAAGTACTGATTGTCCGTCTGGTGGCCCTAGAGAACTTATTATTAATAACAAGAATGGCCTGTTAGTAGAACCTAAGAATGTTGTGCAGCTTTCCAGCGCTATGTCTATAATATGTGATCCAAAAAAGCAAAAAGGTTTTTCAATGGAAGCAGTCAAGCTAAAGAAGGTTTATACCGATATAGATGTTTTCCATTCGTGGTATTCGTATCTGTTTTCGAATGTGAAATAGTAAGTAGCTTTAAAGTCTATGGAGAATAAATTGAATCGTTCAAGTTATATAACAAGCAATTCGAATAAGAGAATAAGTTCCAACAATATATATGAATTAGCGATATTTTTATATATTTTTTCAATTCTTTTTTTTAATGAGGGCAATACTTTCATTAATGTTTTTAGAATAATATTAATAGCAATTTTTATATGTTATATAATTCTTTCAAAAAAATTACCACTCTTAGGCTATGGCAGATGGGCGTTGATATTTATACTATATTCTTTTCTTTCTGCTAATTGGGCCTACAGTAAAGATGTGGCAATTCAATTCTCAAAAACATTAATTTATGTATTTGTTTGCAATTATGCGATTCTTGTTTATCTAAAAAAAAGTGGATGGAATGGTATTTTATTTTTATTCAAGTCTATTTTTTGGTGCTGTGTCATAACATCTACAATTTTTTTCTCAAACAATTTAGGGGCTATATTGGCTGGAAGCAGACTTGGTGGGCAGACAAATGGTTATGGTATGTGTTGTGCATTTGCCGCATTAATTGGTTTTTATCTAATAAAATATCATTATGTAATACCATCTGATAAATGGTTATGGCTTTTAGGATTCTTATTCGCAATAGTTTTTATTTTGTTGAGTGGTTCAAGAAAAGCATTATTATATTTCCTAATTCCAATAAGCTTTTTCTTAATATTCAGATCTAAAGGTATTGCAAAAACATTAAGAAATTTCATTGTGGTAATAGTGCTTATATTCATTGTATATTTAGCAATTATGAAAGTTCCAATTTTATATGAAAGCATTGGAAGAAGAGTCGCTACATTATTAAATTTTATTAATGGTAGAGAAACTGATTCGAGTACAGCAACACGAGCAGTTCTTGTTAGCGATGGCATTGAAATGTTCAGAAGGAAACCATGGATCGGTTATGGGCTTGGCAATTTTAGTACAGTTCATTCATTGAACAGCACAATTAAATATTATGCACATAATAATTATATTGAATTATTAGTGGATGTTGGAATTATTGGAACATTAATGTATTACAGTCTTAATATTAGTACTATCATTCGTGGATTACGAAAAATTAAATATAAAGATCCATTGCTCCTATTATTGTTTGGATATTTAATAGGTGCTTTAATTTGCGAATATGGAAACGTGACATATTATGCGACTTTCGATCAATTATTATATGCCATTGTTTGGTATGTATTTCGCTATTACCGATCAAATTAAGAAAAGAAATGGAAAATATAAACAGTAAAATTGGTGATGCAGCAAAATGGTCTACAATGGCCGAACTCTTTTCAAAACTTGCTTCTCCCATTGTTAATATGGTTTTGGCAAGAGTTCTTTCCCCGGAAGCGTTTGGAATTGTTGCATCTATAACCATAGTTACAAGCTTCGCAGATATTTTTACAGATGCGGGTTTTCAAAGATACATTATTCAACATGAATATGAGAGTGATGCGAATCTTGATCGAGGAACAAATGTTGCATTTTGGGCGAATTTTGTAGTTTCGTCATTTATCTATCTTTTAATAGTTATCTTTCGGAAGCCTTTATCGACCGCAGTAGGAGCCAGTGATGCGTATAATGCTTTTGCAATTGCCGGAATATCTATAATTTGTACTTCTTTTTCAAGTACACAAACTGCAAGATTTAGACGTGATTTAAAATTCAGACCTCTTTTTATTGTACGTGTAACATCTGCTTTTATTCCACTTATTGTAACTGTTCCGTTAGCATTTGTTTTTCATAGCTATTGGGCCATGGTTATTGGAACGGTAATACAGCAAGTTTATTCTGCAGTTGCATTATCAATCCAATCTAATTGGAGGCCAAGGCTTTACTTTAGTTTTAAATTGTTCCGTCAGATGTTTTCTTTCAGCATGTGGAATCTACTCGAAACCTTAGCTATTTGGTTTGCTGGCCAGGCTGGGATATTCATCGTAGGTAGAATTTTAAATTCATATTATCTTGGTCTTTATAAGACAGCGATGACCACTGTTAATTCATATATGGGGGTAATTACTGCCTCAATCACGCCTGTGCTTTTTTCTGGTTTATCAAGATATCAAAATGATGCAGCAAAGTATAATGGCTTATTTTTTAAATTCCAAAGAATAATCGCACTATTCATGTTACCGATGGGCCTTGGCCTATTTATTTTTCGGGAATTAGCGGTTGAAATTTTATTGGGAACACAATGGTTATCAATAGCAAATTTTCTTGGGACATGGGCACTTATGAGCGCAATTACAATAACTTTTAGTAATCCAGCAAGCGAAGTGTATAGAAGCAAGGGACTTCCACAGATCTCATTAATACTACAGATTATTTATTTAATGGTTTATATACCATCGATTTGGTATAGTGCACATCAGAGTTTCAATTCTTTATGCAGCGTGTCCTGTTTAATACGCATCTTCCCGGTAATTTTGGACATTTTAGTTTTAAATTTTAAATTTCATATAATAATAAAAAGATCTTTGCAAAATATATTTCCATGTATCATTGCAAGTGCAATAATGGGTGTAACCGCTACACTATTGAATTACATAAGTGATGATATAGTTTGGCAGATTTTATCTGTCATCGTTTGTATAATTGTTTACTTTGCTGTTGTGATGTGTTTTAGATCGACAAGAACAGAAATTTTATCATTGAAAATTGTACAAAAAATAAGAAAACAAAGATGAAAAAGATTACAGTATTCACTGCAACATTTAACCGCGCCAATAAATTGCCTAGAGCATTTAACAGTTTATTAAAGCAGACTTCAAAAGATTTTGAATGGTTAATAATAGACGATGGATCAAGTGATAACACTGAGGCCATAGTGAATTCCTTTAAAGAAAAAGCGGACTTTCCTATTAGGTATTTTTGGAAGGAAAATGGGGGAAGACATACTGCTGCAAATTATTCGTATAAATATATAAATACACCGTATGTTGTTACACTTGATTCGGATGATGAGCTTACTTCAAATGCAATTGAATTAATGATAAAAACTTGGGAGTCAATACCAATCGAAAAATATAATAAATGTTGGTGTATATCAGGAAGAGAAATTGACTCAAGAAATAATTCTATGATTGGTAAAGCTTATCCGCAAAATATCAACAATTTAACGGGTAAGAAACTGAGAAAGGAAATATTGAAATATCCTGGTGAGAAACATTGCTGTAGAAAAACTGAAATACTTATTCAATATCCTTTTCCTATATATCCAGACACTAAGTTTGTTACAGAAAATGTTGTGTGGGAACAGATTAACAGGTCTTATGATCAATGGTGTGTGAATGATATTTATGGTATATATCATTCGGATTCTTCAGATGGCTTGACAAATAAGGGTATTCATAAGAATACAAGGCATAGAACTTTTTATTATGCAGGTTTATTCTATGTAAATTATCTTTTTGATGAATTTTTTTATAACAGACAGGTGCCATACTATGTTGTTAATGTTTCAAGATGTGCAATGTTAACAAACACATCATACCTTGAAGTAATGAAGTCTATTAATAAATGGTATAAGCGCGTATTCGTCACATTTGGATATCCTATTTCTGCTTTATGGATTTTCTTTCATAAAAAACAATTATGATAACAACGAAAAAAGAATTTGAAGAAATATTGAAATACGAAAGAAAACTGATTGGGTTTGATCATTTTAGTGATTATTTTATCAAATTATTGGCAGGATCTGAAAAAGCAGAAATATGGAAAGTCCAAAAGTGTTTGCGATATACAGAGTATTATATGAATTGTAATAAAAGGATCCGCTTTTATATAAGTAAAATCAGGTTAAACCATCTTCAAAATAAATCTGGAATTCATATAGGTTTAAACACCTGCGAAAAGGGATTAAAAATAATGCATCTCGGTCCTGTGCTAATTAATGGACACGCACATATAGGAGAGAATTGCAGTATTCATATAAACACTGTTATTGCAGCATCAGGCACATCTGAACAGGCACCTATAATTGGAAATAATGTTGTTATTGGAGTTGGGGCGATACTTATTGGCAATATTTTTATTGGAGACGGTACTGCAGTAGGAGCGAATGCATTGGTAAACAAATCTTTTAGTGAAGGAAATATTGCAATTGCAGGAGTTCCGGCACATAAAATTTCTAATAACGGGAAAAGTAGCTGGAAATAATTAACTTAAGGTAATTTATGAATTTCAAAAAATATATACCAAATAAAATCTTTATAAAGCTGAAATTTGAAAAGAACTTAGGTTATAGGCCTAATCTTTATAAACCAAAAACTTATAACGAAAAATTGAATTGGCAAAAAATCCATGATCATAGGGAAATTTATCACGATATGGTTGATAAATATAAAGCAAAAGAATATGTATCAAAATACATTGATAGTAAATATATTATTCCTACGTATGGAGTTTGGAATGAATTTAAGGAAATAGATTTTGGCGTGTTACCTGATGAATTTGTTCTTAAGACTACCCACGATTCAGGCGGGGTTGTGATCATTCACAACAAAAGCCAAATGGACTTATCAAACGTGCAATCAGTTATACAAAAAAGTCTAAATACGAATTATTTTTATGTATGTAGAGAATGGCCATATAAAGATCTGAAGCCAAGAATAATTGCTGAAAAAATTATTTCTGAGGAAACTCCTAACGATTATAAATTTTTTATGTTTAATGGCAAATTTGATAGCGTGATGGTTTGTTCGGATCGTAAGAATGGACATGCAAAATATAGGTTTTATGACCGAGATTGGAACAGACTAATGTACATGAAGCCCGAGTGTGAACCGGCAGGGGATGTTAGCAAACCTGATAATTTTGAGGAAATGATTAATATTGCAGAAAAACTTTCAGAAGGGTTTCCTCAGTTACGAGTTGATTTATATAATGTTGAAGGAAAGGTATATTTTGGAGAATTAACTTTATTTGATGAAGGTGGGTTTGATACTGAAATAACCTATAAGACAGATCTCTATTGGGGAAATAAAATTAATTTGAATTTGATAAGGGGTGATATATAATGGCGAATTCTTTTTGGGCTCTTATTCCACCTATTTTAGCTATTATCATTTCTTTAATCACCAAAGAGGTCAATCCTTCGCTATTGGCCGGCATCATAGTAGGAGCTGGACTTTTTTGCGGTTTTAATATTTTTACTACAGTTACAACAACCTTTGACATTATGGCAAATAAAGTTGAAGGAAATATGGGAGTCCTTATATTCATCATCCTTTTGGGTATGATTGTTTATCTGATGAATTTAAGTGGAGCTACCCATGAATATGCAAAATGGGTGAGTAAAAAATTGAAAACTAAGAAACAGAGTCTGATTGCAGCCACATTACTTGGAATCATTATTTTTGTAGATGATTATTTTAACTGTCTTACAGTTGGCACTGTTATGAGGCCAATAACAGATAAAAACAAAGTTTCAAGAGAAAAGCTTGCGTTTATTATTTGATTATACAGCAGCACCAGTCTGCATGCTTGCTCCAATATCATCATGGGCAGCTGCAGTAAGCACTTCGTTGCCAGATGGATCAAAAATTGATGGTATTCAATTATTTTTTAAAACAATTCCATATAATTTCTACACATGGTTTTCTCTTGCAATGATTTTCTTCACAACTTTACTAGCTACTGATTTTGGTAAGATGCGGAAATATGAGAAAGCTTGCGAGAGTGGAAATTACAAGTATGAAGAAATAGAAGAAACTAAAATTGAAAGCAACAATACTGGAAAAAGTAATTGATCTTATTTTACCAATTGTTTTCTTAATTACTGCATCAATAGTTTCTATGCTTTATACAGGTGGTTTGTTTAATGGGGGTATCAGTAGCCTCAGCATTTGCTAACTGTGATGTGATTACAGGTCTTGCAATGGGGGCTACTTATACTGTTGTATTTGTTGCCATTTTATATTTGCCAAGAAAAATCGTGACACCAAAACAGTACCTTGATGGGCTCGCCAAGGGATTAATAAATATGGTTCCAGCAACGCTTATTCTCGTGTTTGCTTGGACTCTGAGTGGCGTTTGCGGTGCGGATTATTTGAATGCTGGCGGTTTGTGGCAAATGTTGTAGAAACTTATCACATGAATTTACATTTTATGCCGGCAGTATTTTTCGTTGTTGCATTACTTCTTGCTTTTTCAACAGGAACTTCATGGGGGACATTTGCAATAATGCTTCCGATTACCACAGCTGTATTTGGTGATTTGATGACTCCATTGACCGTTATTACAACAGCAGCAGTTCTAGGTGGAAGTGTATGTGGAGATCATGTGAGTCCTATTTTTGATACAACGATTCTTAGTTCGACTGGTGCTCAATGCAATCATTTAAATCATGTATCTTCGCAATTGCAATATGGTGCTGTAGCGGCGATTATGACATTGGGTTGCTATTTGATTACAGGTTGGATCAATAATGCATTGGTTGGATTAGTTATTGGAATTTGTGGAGTGCTGGTGTTTGCGCTTGCAGTGAAGAAATATTATGGCTATTAAAGAAATATGAAAGACACTTCATTATATAGAAATATGTATAAGCGACCGGAAAATAATTATAAGTATTCTAATAAAGAGCTAGACAATTGTACTTTTGTGAAGGTATTACTAATGCTATTGGTTGTGATTTATCATTCATGTGTTTTTTGGCATGGAGATTGGTTCACTGAAGCAACTATTGTTCAACCCTCAAAGTTTTTTCAGGTCATACCAAGTTGGTTAAACTCATTTCATATTTGGGGATTTACATTGGTAAGTGGATTCATCTTCTCATATTTGCAAAGTATAAAACATTATAATAATATATATGATTTAGCAAAAAAAAAGTTTAGACGTTTAATAATACCTTATTTTTTTATTTGCACAGTTTGGGTAATACCGATTACACAATATTTTGACCATTATCCTATATCTACATTAATTACTAAATATTTATTGGGAACGTCACCTTCGCAGCTTTGGTTTTTACTCATGCTATTCGATTTATTTATTATAGCTTGGCTGTCAGAAAATATATTTAAAAAAAATAATACTACAGCTATTGTGGTTGGAACGCTGTCGTATTGTATTAGTATCGTTGGAGCCCATTTTTTGCGAAATTATTTTCAAATATGGACAGCATTTCAATACGTGCCAGTTTTTATTCTTGGTTATAGTCTTTTTAGTAAAAATAAAATTTTGAAGCCTGCGCCTTGGATAGTCTTACATACCACTACTTTTGCTTTACTAAATGTGATTCCAGAGCAGGGAATGTTGTCAAAATTTATAGTAGTATGTTTAATGCAAAAACCGGAGATTCAAGGCCACTGAATCCGGATGTTCAAGACCAGTCATCCGGTAGTTCAAGTCCATGCCGTCCGGTAAAGTAAGGCCACCCCTCAGGGTGGCCTGCTTCAGCTAAGAACGGATACCCATCCGGCGGTATCCAGTGCTGTTATCTGTTACATGTACTTCTCTCTCATATCCTTGCCTTCAATGTTCAGCGTAAATGCGTTATGAACCAGCCGGTCTATAGCTGCTTCGCCAATCGCTCTGTCAATGAATCTGCGCCTCCATTCAACCTCCATAAGCTGAGAGCTGACGATCGTGGAGTTCTTCTTGTTGCGTGAATCCATGAGTTTGAGGATAAAGTCCTGCGCATCCTTTGTTACGTTAGTCATCATGAAGTCATCAATGATCAGCACATCTGGCTTGGTAAGCTTCTTCAAATATTCCATGACAGACTGTGGGGAAGCTTCTCTGATTGCAAACTCCGTCATCAGATCATACATACCGATATACCTCACATGGTACTGCGCCTGGCACGCATTGATTCCAAGCGCCTGACTGATGAAGGACTTTCCTGCACCTGTCGGACCGCCGATGACGACATTCCTGTGGCCCTGAATGTACGCATTCGTCCTGAGCTGCTGGATCACATCCTTATTGATCTTCCTTTCCGGATCGTAATCGATCTGATCGCAAACGGCGGATTTGTGGACGCGGGGCGTCGGCACTTTTGGAACCGCCTCGACGGAGACTGCGACGGTACCAAAGCGACGTTGCTGATAATTCAATGTGTAATCTAGTGAGAAATTGTATGAAAGAGCAATGATCCGGCTTCCCATTCATAAAAAAGATAGTATCAAGTGTCGAAGGTGCCAGAAATAGGATAAATAACTCTGAAGGCTTCACGGTACATTGAGAAAGGACAACTGCCGCAGGGAAAAAATCGCTGCGGCCGTCCAGAAATCATCCGAGATCGTTTATTATCTGTTCCCAGCTGATGAAGGATGAAATGTATACAAGACTGGGAGTGAGATCCACAAGCCTGGCAGACGCAATCATCAACAGACTGGTTTCCAAGGCATATGACCTGGAAATACAAGGGGATTCTATGCGGGAGATGGACATTACTGCTGAACTCGAACGCATCCTGGCAGCGCAGGCAATAAAATAGTCAGAAAGAAGCTCAGCCTCTTATGATGGCTGGGTTTTCTGTTTTTTAGTACCAAACTGCCGCCGCTGCGGTACCAATTTACCGTCGTCACGGTTCCATTGATTGCCGTCGACTTCTCCCCAAAAGTCCGCTGTTTGCGATCTGATCAAGCGATGCAGTAGGATCCTTGAATCCTGCACGCTTGATTAGTCCCTTGACCCGGGTATGATTGTGCTGCTGGTATTCTGCATCCACTATGCGTGAGAGAAGCTGATCTGATGTCAGTCCCTGGCACTTTGGATCGGCCAGGATCAGCGTCAGTTCATCAGCCATGGCATTCAACTTCAGATCCCTGAGCTGGTGCAGGGCTTCCTGGAATGAATTACCTGCCGTGCTTCTGCGTGTCATAGTAATCATCTCCTCTCAGCCATGCACTCTGGGAATCCTGTTCCATATTTACATTGTTTGTTTCTGCTTGTATATCTGCCTTCATCAAGGCTTTAATATTCTTGACTGTTGGATTGATTGATTTTTCCATACAGCAAAGGCAGGCACGGTCGAGTTTGGAGGCTCCGAATGTGTCTGCTGTTTTCAGAATTGCATGAACCTTGTCGTAATAGACCTGTTCCGGTCTTCCGCCTTCGAAGATCTTCTGCACCATCATATGTACATTCGGTCCGAGATCATCCGACCATCTGAGAAAACGTTCCTTATTCCAGTCCCTGGAACCTCCGGGCGGCATATGAGCAGGATCTGTATCATAATGGCCGATCACCTTTGAAGAGAATCTGCGGTGTGTGCACAGGAACTGTGCATTGTTGTCGGTATAGATGTCGATGTGGTCCTGATAAATGCGCAGAGATACGTAGTCACCGATATTGCACATCTTATAGGGAACCGAATAGTAATTCCTTCCGGAACTGACGTGATAGGAATTGTTTACCTTTGCACGTCCGGCTTCAAATGGTTCATATGGCTTGGCAGGAAGAGGCAGGAGAAGGTCTTTCTCAAACTCAAGGAACTTTTCCCTGCGGGTTCCTGCTTTGTTTGTAAAGGGTGTGCCGTTGATTCTGTCCACTTCAATCCGGAGGCGCTCGTTATACTCTTCGACACTGAAGAACTGGCAGTTGCGAAGCCCGGCCATGGCACGTTCGATCATCCTCACGAAGTTCTCGATTGTAGGCTTTGCATGCGGTGACCTTACCTTGCCCGCAATTACAGATGTGCCATAGTAGTCAGCCATTGCGATATAGCTCTTGTTGAATTCGGCCTCATCACCCCATGGATGACTGACCACACCTGTCTTGAGGTTATCGATCATGGTCAGCGGAGTAACACCGCCAAAGTACTCGAACATGTGCTCATTGCAATAGATCCAGGCACGTTCCTTCATGTCCAGCGTAGCTTCTGCATAACCAAAGTCACTGAACGGAAGAACACCTACGAAAATATAACCTTTGATTTCTTCGCCGGTTTCCGGATCAATCCATGTGGGACGGTCACCGACCCAGTCCAGTTCGCAACGTTCACCTGCCTTGTGCTGGATGATCTCGGAATAGTTATGTGTCTTCAGATACCCAGAGAGCAGGAACTCGAACTGTGTTCTCCTGTAGGGAACCTGATGATTCAGCAGACAGGTATCCGTATATTCTCTCCAAAGCTGAGCTATCGTCATGTTCGGAGCAGCCAGTTCTTTGGAAAGAGATTCGAAATCAGGCTGAACATAAACGCTGTTGGCAGCACTTCCGGGGTTGAACAGTTCTTCCAGTTCCTGCGGTGGCAATTTCTTCATCTGATCGTAAGTAAGATGATTGGAATCCATGATAGAAAAAATGTCAGAGATCTTGTCACGTCCCATGTGCAGGGAACTGGCAATTTTTCTCTGACTGCAGCCCTGACGCCGCATCTTGGCGACGTCCATATAGTTTGGCATATTATTCATGCCCTCCATTTCCAGTACGGGAACTGCCGGATGTTCAATTCCCATACAAGATTCACTATAGAACACAGAGGGTGGACTTGATTCACCGGACAATGTGGTATCAGATTTCCGGATGTGGTGGTCTTTCACAACCGGACGCGCTGGCCTTATGGTCCGGACGATGTGGTCTTATTTCGCCGGCATTTGCAGAGAGCCCTGTGGTTGATAGAAGCCGCAGGATTTCCTTGTACTTTGACATAAAAAATAACCTCCTTTCGTACAAGTGAGGCGATAAGCCTCACCGCCATTATAGAAAGAGGGTTTCTCAAAAATTTGGGGTGCGTCAGGATGGCCTTGAAGGTCCGGAATCACATGATCCCAACCTTCAAAAGGGTGGCCTTGGTTTCACCGGAAACCCGGCTTCGCCACATCGGTATATTCAATTGGAAAAGCAGGCGGAGGAACCGAACACAGATCTTATACCCGCAGAAGAACGGATTGAAAAATTGATTGAAGCGGAATGGGATCTCCGGTATCAAAAGAAGTTCAGCCGCTATCTGAAGAAAGCTTCCTTACGCTATCCACAGGCCGATATAGATCAAAGCATTTATGACGCAGACCGTCAGCTGGATACGGAAAGCATCGAACATCTTGCCGACTGCAAATGGATTGAAGAAGGAAGAAACCTTCTGATTACAGGACCGGCAGGAGGAGGAAATTATGCAAAGCAATTGATAATGTAAAGTAAATGCCGCAATCATCTGTGCTGATGCAGATAACTGCGGCAATCACTTTACATTATTTTCTTGTCCTACCATTCCGGTAATACTTCTTCTATGGGAGTACCCATAGAAAGGAGTTCTCAAAATGGAGAACAAGTTGACAATTGAACAGTGCATATTTCAAATACTTGAGATCATGCGGCAGCGTAATTTCAGCAACGGAACTATCAACCTCTACACTCATCATTACAACCAATTTAAGAAGTATTGCAGCAAATATAACTACATTTATTTCAGTGACCAGATCAGTTTGGAATTTTTAGCTGAGCACTATGGAATCTTTCTTCAATCGCTTGAAGTAAGTTCGTCCTATAACAGTTCAAAGCTTTGCCATCTGCGTGCGCAGAAAATGCTAAGTGTATACAGCTCCAGCCAGGTATTTGTTACGAGGTTTTCAAGATATCATTCCGAAATCACCGATGACTATTGGAAACCAATTTATCAAGGATTCCTGCAGGAACAGATAGACCAGGGCATTCGAAAATCTACCATAAGGCACCGGGAACTGACAATTCGATTCATTATTGAATACTTTTGCGCGCATAGCATTCATGACTGCAATTTAATCACTCAGGAAATTGTTGAGAAGATCCTTGCTTTATTTATTGATGAAGCACCAAAGTCTGTGACAGCACGTTGTGGCGAAATGAGATTTTTCTTTCGTTACTGTTTCAGCAACGGATATTCATTTGAGGATAAAAGCAGGTTCGTAAGGAAAGTCTCCGCACCTCATAGAGCAAATCTGCCTATCAGCTGGAAGCCGGAAGATGTCAAAAAAATACTCGGCTCTGTTGACCGAGATAGTCCTGTTGGAAAAAGAGACTATGCAATTCTGATGGTTGCCTGCAAATACGGGCTGCGATCGGTAGATATCCGGAATCTGGAATTAGAGAATATCAATTGGGAAGCCAAAGAGATCATCATAAAACAACAAAAGACCAGCAATACCATTCATCTTCCACTGTTGACTGACATTGGCTGGGCTCTTATTGATTATATTCGCCATAGCAGACCAGTCACAACAGATAATGCAGTTTTTATTACTGCCAACGCCCCGTATAAGCGTTTGTCCGAATCCTCCGAGCTGAACACGATTTTCAGGAAATATCTGTCCCTATCTGGTGTTCCAATTCCGCGGGAAGGATTCTGCGGAATGCATACTTTGCGGCATACTCTTGGCAGAGTTCTGCTTGAAAAGCAGGTTCCGCTGCCGCAGATCAGTCAGATTCTCGGACATACGAGTGTGAAATCCACCAGCATATACTTACAGATTGATATGAACGGTTTAAAAGCATGCATGATCAATCCGAACGAGGTGTCTGAATCATGAAGTTCGAATATAAAAGTGTCTTCGGCCCTTTCATGGAAGACTTGATTCAGGAAAAGCGAAAACTCGGCTACAAATACGAGACTGCAGAGCGCAGATACCATGAAATGGATGGATTCTTTTTCAGAGCTGGTATAAAGGATCCGGCTTTAACGAAAGAAGTTGTAAACCTTTATGTCACAAAAAGGCCAAATGAAACAAAGCAAACACGCAATAATCGGGTCGGAGCCATCCGGGAATTAGCTAGTTATATGTCCAGAGCAGGAAACGAAGCATATATTTGTCCGCCTCTGCCTGCAGGAAGCTACACCAGAGAATATGTCCCGCACATTTTTACTGACCAGGAGCTTGCGTCAATATTTCAAGCTGCGGATAAAGAAGGGCTCGAAAATGAGTGCAATCAGCAGTATGCCGTTATTTTCCGAGTTCTCTACAGCACAGGTATGCGTGTAAACGAATTGATGCATTTAAAATTCAAAGACATTAATTTTGAAGCCGGCACCTTCTTTATCCGGCAGGCAAAGAACAATAAAGATCGGATGATACCTGTTCACCAGGTAACTTTAGATTATCTGCAGGACTATCAGAGAAAATATCGTTCTGGCATTTCAGAGGAAGAATACCTCTTCACTAATGGTAAGGGAAAAAGTCTTAGCGATGCGTCTGTATACCACCATTTCCGAAGATGCCTATGGAAAGCAGGAATACACCATGGCGGCAGAAGTAAAGGCCCAAGAATTCATGATTTTCGTCACACTTACTGCGTTCATTGTCTCCGCAACTGGGTCAAAGAAGGACAGGATATCAATGCGTTAATGCCATATCTTTGTGCTTACATGGGGCATTCAGATACACGCTGCACGGAGTATTATCTGCGCCTGACAGCAGAACTGTATCCAGAGATAGTTGCAAAGTGTGAAAGATACTTTGAAGGCACCAAAAATGAAGAATAAAGACTTTGATTACTACGTCACCAGTTTCTTTACAAAGTATCTGACGGGAGAAAGGAATCTAAGCACTAATACGATCAGTTCCTACAGGGATACCTTTAAGCTGCTGTTGATTTTCTTTCGAGATGAGATGAATCTTCTGCCAGAAAAAGTAACTCTGTCCGAACTGACAAGGAACAATATTCTGCATTTTCTTGACTGGCTGGAAGCAAGCAGAGGAATCAAGAAATCATCACGAAACATCAGATTATCAGCAATTCATTCCTTTATCAGATATGTGCAGGTGGAGGATATTGATCATTTTGAAGAATATCAGAAAATCCTTGCCATCAAGAATAAGAAGAGTCCGTCAGGGGTTATCCCGTATCTAACAGTAGAAGAAGTAAAGGCAATTCTCGGTGCACCTGATACAGAGACTGCAAGAGGTCGCAGAGATAAAGTCTTATTGACCGTAATGTATGACACTGGTGCCAGAGTTAGCGAGATCTGCAGTTTGAAAGTTGATGATATCCGCTTGAATAGTCCGGAAACAGTCAGAATAACAGGCAAAGGAAATAAGACTCGCTTTGTGCCTATCATGGGAAATACAGCCGGGATTCTCCGGAAGTATATTGAAGAAAACAATCTGAATACTCTGAAATATTCAACAAAGGAATACCTCTTTTCAAATAATCAGAACCATCAGCTTACTCGTGCAGGAATAGCATATATTCTGAAAAAGTATGCAGCAATGGCAGAAGATAAATCCGGAGTTACCTTCAGCATTCCAACACATCCTCATATTCTCCGGCATTCCAAGGCAGTACACATGCTTGAAGCTGGTGTTCCATTGATATATATTCGTGATTTTCTTGGACACGCCAGTGTGAAGACCACTGAGATATATGCAAGAGTTTCCCAGCAAAGCAAAAGAAAAGCTCTAGAAAACGCATATGAGGAAATCTCACCTGAAGACACAAAAGATTGGAATGATGATGTCGATCTAATGCGATGGCTTCAAAATCTCACAAAGAAATAATGTAAAGTAATTGTCGCAGTTATCTGCATCAGCACAGATGATTGCGGCATTTACTTTACATTATCAATTGCTTTGCATAATTTCCTTAATGTAAAGCTTTACATTATGGCAAGACATGGATCTCGAACGACTTCTGTATCAACGCTCTTCGCCAATTCAAAACCGTTCGCTATGTCAAGACCAGCAATATTCTCTATGAGATAGAAAAAGCAGATCTGAACAATCAACATCTGGAATACATCACCTCTGCCTCTCAGCTGGACCTGCTGGTGTTAGATGATTTTGGTTTGATGCCTTTAGATCCAAACGTGTGCCGTAATCTCTTTGAACTCATTGACTCAAGAGAAGGACGAAAATCGACGATCGTTATATCTCAGCTTCCTTTGAAAGACTGGTTCGGCATCTTCAAGGACAACACCTACGCAGATGCCTGCCTGGACAGACTGGTCAGTAAAGCATACCGTCTAGAGTTCAACGGCAAGAACATGCGTAATCCTAACTGTTATGTAATGGCCGATGTCAAGTGATAAATTAAGGTGCTCTGAAAAAACTTCTGTTGGTATGCTTGATCATCAACGATCCTCTTCTGTTAATTCTTCTTTTGCGGCTGGAGTGATAATCAACCGGATCAAGGGCACGGGGAAAGAGCTCCGAATGTAACAGTTCGCGGTACTTAGCCATTCTGTTATACGTGTATCAGGGATCAGCTGCTCATCCCACCCCACAGGCCAATGGTTTCGCCGCCAGCTCTGCTGTCTTAAATCGTGGTTCACAAGGAGTATCTGTGCCGTAAAAGTTAGATCGCAGATAGCTGAACCGTCCAGTTGCTCCGGCGGCTCTTTCCCGATACCCTCGATGCCCGTCTGTATCTGGTTATTTCCTGTTTCTGAAATCAATATACTGTGCTTCTCAAATCCTTATCCATGCAGGCAGGTAATCATGCGAGTGCTGTGTGAATGTTCCCGGTCATCATTCCCCAGATAAAACACGCAAGTTCCCGCGCTACCGCAGTGACTGCCTTATTGTGAGATTTCTTATTGGTGAGGACAAGCTTGTAATATCTCTTTCTCAGCCGCTCGTTGGCTTTATCTGCGTAGGCAATCACGGCTTCTTCACATCCTTCCTGGCGTTTCTTCAGTGCTGCGGATTTGCTTTGCCGTGCCCTTGAGAATGATTGCGACGCTTCGACCAGAAGCCGCCGCAGAAAGGTATTTCCCTGCCTGGTGATCGGAAGAGCAGTGTTGTGATCGCCACTGTCCAGCCGGCCGGAAACCAGTCCAAGGAATGACGCAAATCCCTTTGCTTTAATGAATCTGCTGAAGTCTCCAATCTCAACGATCAGCGCCAGTGCCGTGATTTCTTTGATCCCTTTGAAGCAGATGAGCTTATGTACTTTCTCGCGGTACTTATCTGTTTCTGCAATTTCGACGATCCTCGCATCCAGCTGGGTAAGCTTTTCTACAGCGTGCTCATAAGACAGCAGATATTCATCCAGCGTCTCCTTCAGCACGCCTGTGAGCGGCAGCGAATTCAGCCAATTCAGATGTTTCTGCGTCCAGTAATTTCTGCCTTCCGTATAGTGATATCCATGCCTGTGGCAGAGGGCACAGATCTGCTGCTTGATTCTCTTCAATGCCTGTTTGTGATCTGTTCTCATGCGGATGAAATCACGGACGGCTTCATCCTCTTCATCAGGAACGTATACTGCTTTGTATTGATTGTTCTTAAGGCTCTCAGCGATCGCAATGGCGTCACGCTTATCCGTCTTTACTTTCCTGCGGCGATTGACCTCGGTACCTACAATTGTTGAAGGAGCCATGACTACACACTCGATCCCACGATCCTTCAGCTGCCTGTAGAGTTGGAATCCCAGGCATCCGGCTTCATATCCAACAATGATTTTGGCATCATCCCCATGCTGTTTAGTGATCGCATTGCAGTATTTGATGATGCTTTCAACGGATGGGGAATAAGTGTTAACGTTAGTGGCCCGGAGATCATCCTTCCCCCAGGTAGCCAGTGTGAAATTGGTGGTGTGTGCGTCGATTCCTACGTTGTATACTGTCATTGTAATGGCCTTCCTTTCTTGTATGAGTGCAACTTCCCTCTGCTTTGTAGACCAACATAAGTATATTGGGATGATCCTCGGTGCTACAAGTTGAGGGAGGCCATTACATATTGTCTTAAGCAAATAGCAAGCTCTCTGAGCGTTCCGCTGAAGCGGAACGGCATGCCGCGCAAGCGAAACAACCGTTCCGTTTTTCCGAATTCTGCATTTTGTTTTGGCTATATTAGCAAGTTAGTGAATTCTGATATTCAGCAATAATCAAGCGATAGCCTTCACTCCGCTTCGCCTCGGAAATCGTTTGACACCCGATTTGATTTTTCTTTAGGCTGCGGCTGACGGATCTTGATACAGTGTTAAGACCGTATTTGGGGCGCCTCAAACATCAGTTCACTAAGTTGCCAGTATTGCCTTTGTTTTTAGGATGAAGCTATTCGCCCATGATGGTATTCCAGTATTTCTTATACCAATCTGCAAAATTCCGGAGACCGGTTCTGATGTTTATGCCTGGCCTGAAGCCATAATCTCTTTCCAGTGCTGTGCTGTCTGCATATGTAACAGGAACATCGCCTGCCTGCATCGGAACAAGTTTGCGGTGAGCATCGAAATCATAATCTGCCGGAAGAACGCCACTTCTGACTAATTCTTCCTGCAGCGTGCTAACGTAGCTTAGCAGATTCTCTGGTGTACCACCGCCAATGTTGTATACGGCATATGGTGGAATCGGCAAACTATCTTCACCGGTTTTCTTTTCTGGTGCTCCGGCCATAACTCTGCTGATGCCTTCAACAATATCATCAACATATGTGAAGTCACGCTTGCAGTTTCCATAGTTGAAAATGCTGATGGTTTCACCCTTGACCAGACGGTTGGTAGCTGAGAAATAGAACATATCTGTTCTTCCGGCCGGACCATAAACTGTGAAGAAACGAAGACCGGTGGAAGGAATGTTGTACAGTTTGCTGTATGCATGGGCAAGAAGTTCATCTGATTTCTTGGTAGCAGCATAAAGACTTACCGGATTATCAACCTTGTCATCTGTGGAGAATGGAACTTTCTTGTTGCCGCCATAGACAGATGAAGAGGAGGCATAGACAAGATGCTCAAGTTTATCATCATGTCTGGAGCATTCCAGAATGTTGTAGAAACCGACGATGTTGCTGTGGATGTAGACATCCGGATGGTCAATGGAATAACGAACTCCTGCCTGAGCCGCAAGATTTACCACGACAGAGAAGTGGTATGTATCAAACAGATAATCAAGCAGTCCTTTGTCAGCAATATCACCCTTAACGAATGTATAAGTGTTATGGCGATCTTTTCCTGTGGAGTCTGCAATAGCATCAAGCTGATCCATTCTCCATTTCTTCAATGGGATTGGATTGTAATCCGTTAAGCAGTCGATGCCTACAATTGTAGATCCGGAAACGGTATTTAGTAATTTCTTAACCAGATTTGATCCAATGAAACCTGCAGATCCGGTAACTAGAATTGTGGCGTTGTTAAGATCGACTGGGTTCTTTGCGATTTTCTCATTGCTGTTCATTTCTTTCCTCCTGCAGGTTAGTCTCTTCTGAACAGATCTCTTGTATAGACCTTGTCTTTTACGTCATCAAGATCCTTACTGTTGTAACGATTGGCAAGAATGCACTGGCTCTTCTCCTTGAACTTCTTCAGATCATTGACAACAAGACTTCCAAAGAAGGTATCGTCATTCTTAAGGGTGGGTTCATAAATGATGACTTTAGCTCCTTTGGCTTTGATTCTCTTCATAACACCCTGAATGGAGCTCTGACGGAAGTTATCGGAATTTGACTTCATGGTCAGACGATAGACGCCAACCGTGACATTAACTTTCTCGGCATCATCCGCTTCATCATAGGCAGCGTTGTTTCCATAGGCGCCTGCAATCTCGAGAACTCTGTCGGCTATGTAATCCTTTCTTGTCCGGTTACTGTCGACAATGGCACGGATCAGATTTTCTGGTACATCAGCGTAGTTGGCTAGTAACTGCTTTGTATCCTTTGGCAAGCAGTATCCGCCATAACCAAATGATGGGTTGTTGTAATGTGTTCCAATACGTGGATCCAGGCAGACGCCATCGATAATGTCACGGGTGGATAAGCCTTTGCTTTCGGCATAAGTATCCAGCTCATTGAAATAGGAAACACGAAGTGCAAGATATGTGTTGGCAAACAGCTTGACTGCTTCTGCTTCGGTAAATCCCATGAACAGAGTAGGAATGTTTTCCTTTTCTGCACCTGCCTGCAGAAGTGCTGCAAAAGTCTGGCTGGCTTTCAGAGTGTTCGGATCATTCTTATCCGTTCCAACGATGATGCGGGATGGATAAAGATTGTCATACAATGCTTTGGATTCACGCAGAAATTCCGGACTGAACAGAATGTGATCGGTATGATACTTCTCACGGACGCTCTTTGTATAGCCGACCGGGATGGTGGATTTAATAACCATGTATGGCAGATGACCTGTTCCTTCATTTGCGGCAAGAACTAACTCAATGACTGCTTCAACAGAAGATGTATCAAAATAGTTCTTCTTGCTGTCATAGTTTGTCGGTGCTGCGATGACAACATAATCCGCATTCTTATATGCATCCCATGCAGGATTAGAAGGGGAGACAGTCTGATCATCGAGGACAGCAGTTAGATCCAGATGTCTTGTGCCTGCTTTGTCTTCATTTAAGAACTTTTCAATGCAATCATCCTGAATTGGCGATACACGGTTGTTCAGATCATCAACCTTTTCCTTAATAATATCAATGGCTGTTACATGGTTGTGCTGGGAGAGCAGGGTGGCAATAGAAAGACCTACATATCCTGTGCCGGCAACGGCAACATTCAGCGGAGATGCCTTCGGAAGATTGTATTCATCACCAGCATCTGTAAACATAGCAGTTGGATCAAAGCCCAATAAATTACCAAGGCTTACCAGCTGATCAATGGAAGGAATATAAGAATTGTCGGCCTGCTCAATGTGAGACAGCATAACGCGATTGATACCAGTCTTGTCTGAAACCTGCTGCTGGTTGAGCCCAAGCTGCTTGCGTTTGTCTACGATTGTTTCTGCTAAGAGTTTCTTGCTGAATTTTTTCATAAGATTCATCCACATACTTTCTATTCAGAGGCATTTATGCATGTAATATAAGATTACATATACATGAAATCTCTAAAACTGAGTTATTATATAATAACGTGAAATCGGTAACAAGAATAGATGAATAAAAATATAAAAATCTGTTTGCAGATGCTCTATTGTGTAATAAATAATTACAATGAAAATTTAATCCTTTTGGTCTTGCTATCAGCCAATTAGTAAGGTAACTTACGTCGTACGGATCGGAAAAAGAGTGGAAGGTGGTGAAGAAAATGAAGCAAAATCTGTGTGAGCTCACGCTGAAAAATATCAGACCAGTACTGGGAGTTTAAGTCTCTTGATGCTGGTCTGTTTTGATTCTTGTTGGTTATGAGTGAGAAAGATGAAGAGACATATGATTTAGCGTTCATGCTTGCCTATGCAAGAAAGGTGCGTGGAATTGGTAGACAACAAGTGGCTGATCGGATTGGTGTTACCAGAGGAACAATTTCTGATTATGAATCTGGTCGTCGTCAATCATCTCTGGAGATATTAGCAGAGATTGCAAAGTGCTATCAGGTGACAACAGATTATTTAGTTGGTATTGAAATAAGTAACAATTCAGTTCTGGAACTGCATGAAGCCTAATAATAGTGATCATTGATTGCTTTCTTTCATTGAACGGATACAGAAAATTACCGTATCACTAAAACTGATTACCATATTTTACTCTGGCCGGAACAGTGTATAAAGCATTACATTCTTATTGCCCACAAGCATCTGGGTAAGATTAGAGATCTTCCAGAACAATGACTCCTGTGAGTTCTTTCTTGGCTATTGAAGCGAGAGAACGGATTTTTTCGAGGTTGCTGACAAAGTAGGGGTTGAAAACTTAATCACTGATGAAAATCCTGGCCAGTATCAGAACCGGCCAGGATTTTTCTGCCTTTCGGAAGAGTAAGTGAGAAAAAGAGAGGATTATTCCTTATCTGGTGCCCCCTTAACGCTTGTTTCCAGTGTTTTTATCCTCTTCAGGTTCACAAGAAAAATCGATACTGCTGCCTGTATCGTCATTCCGTTCATTCCGCACGCATGGGCATTTCCATAATCGAGGGTCTGCTTCAGTTCCGCATTTTTAGCCTCGATCTTGTATCGCTCAGCATATAGTTCTCTGAATTCATCTGACTTCATGTAATCCATCTGAGCAATATGCGTATCTGATTTGATCTTTACCGAGTAGGTTTTTGACTTCGCGCCTTCCTTGTAACAGCCGTTTCGCAAAGGACAGTTTCTGCATTTCTCTACATCGAAGAAATAGGTAACTACTTTTGTATCAGAACCATTCGCTGCTTTCTCCTGACCGCCTTTGCTTTTTCTGACTGCCATATGTCCTGCCGGGCATACATACATCCCGGCATCCTTGTTGAACTCAAACTCTTTCTCCCGGCTTCCATGTAGAACATTCTCACTCAGCTTTGATGCCAGCTTGATTCCTTTTTCTGAGGTGTATTCAATATTGTCTTTCTCGGAATATGCACCATCACCAATCAGAGCGTCCACGGTTACTCCTGCGTCTTCTGCTTTCTCAATCAGATCTGCAGCCTGCTTGCCGTCATGTTTCTCTCCGGTTGTCACTGCCGCACTCACAATGACTCTGTCCGTGGTCATGGCAATATGCGTCTTATACCCGAAGAAGGAAGTGTCTGCAGTTTTGTGCCCCACTTTCGCATCCGGATCTCTGGAGAATTCAAACTGTTCACTCGTGTCTTCCACTCCTTCTTTCAGGTAATTGAGACGTTCCTGGATATCCGGTATCTTCTGAAGCCGTTCATCTGAAGCGATCAGATCCAGCAATTCCTTGCAGTATTCGATTTCATCCTCCAGAAGACCGCTGCTTTCCCGCTTCTTCGGCATTCTGCCCTTCATGGTTTCATCCGCTGCATATACAGACTTTCTCAGTTCCTTTGCCCGCCTGATCAGTTCCTCACGCGGAGAAATATGCTGGTAGAGTGCATTGGTATGAGTGGAATCGACGATGATCTTTTCATGATCATGAATGACTCCTTTCTTCTTCCCGATTTCAACAGTCTTGCCAATCAGCACATCCAGCAGGTCGGTATCCTTGAGTCTGGTTCTGCGGAATTTGGTAAGCAGGCTCGGATCAATGAATTCAGTTTCCTCAGGCCTATAGCCCAGAAAGTATTTCATTTCCATATCATACCGGACTCTTTCAATCAGATCACGATCACTGAGCTTGCGTGCGGTCTTAAGAAGCAGATATTTGAACAGCAGTACCGGATCAGCTGCAGTTCTGCCCATACAGTCGCTGTAGTTCTTCTGAACTTCTTTTGCAACAAAAGAGAAGTCAATCGTTTCGTTCATCTGACGCCAGAAGTTATCTCTAGGGATCAGAATATCGTAGAGCCCGTTATAAGAGCCAAGATCCAACTGGGGCATATCAATCATTCTTAGCATAAAGACACCTCCGGAGTATAGTTATATTATACGCCATGCATGCGTTTCAATCAAAACATGAAGAAAAAGCGCATAATCGACGCATTTCTGCAGATTACGCGCTTATCATTGTGAATCATAAATCCACACTCGGGTCATTCAGAGGTTAAATGTTAAAGCAAAATCGGTTATTCGATAACCGTACTTTTTCAGCAGTCTCATTTTTTCGATCTGCTTTGTTTTTGTTCTTCCGATCGTTGTAAGAGCGATGACAATGTCAGCTGAAACAAATGACTGATAGGATTCTGGATCATCTGTGATATTGCCGGAATGGATAGTTACGTTATTTATATTGTTCTTTATCTTGTTCAGAATATCTTTGTTATCGTCATCGGTCTGGATAAAGAGTGTACTTGCTTTTGCGACGCTGACCTGTGTATTGATCTGTGCCGTAATCATGGCAATATCCTGCTCAATGGTTTCCTTGTGGACTACGCCGTAACTTGTTGTTTTATAAAGGATTTCAGAATCATGTTCCGTATGGATAACACCAGCCATGATGTAACGCAGCGCATAGAACAACATCCCAAGGAACAGGCCAACAAACGCACCGATCACTATTTTCTTTGGCTCTGCCTCGGCTGGTTCAGATAAGCTTGCTAATGCGTTGAAATAAGCGATTTCTTCTTCTGATAATTTGGCTTTTACATCTTCTTCGTAATCAGTAACCTCCTGATAGGCTAAGCTTTTGCTCTGATACAGCTCCTGCTGCCTTTTTTGGAGGTTTATGTCAAATCTTTCTACATAGGTCCACTCAACATTCTGTACAGTCAGGTTTATTCCTTCGGCATTGAAAGCTTCCGACTTTGCCTTGATGAAATCTGAGATCATCTGCTGCATTTTTGGCCCTTCGTCAGAAGAATAAACATATGCTGTGACTTTCATCACGCTGAGCGGCGTTTGTTCATATAATGCATTCGCTTCATCAGAATATCCAGTGAAGGAGATCATATCTGCCGCATGGGCAGCGTCTTCCAAATTTAATATAGTTGCAACCTGACCACAGAAATTTTCATCCTGCGTTAGAGGTTCAAAAAGTCTCCAAGCTTCTGTAATGTCGGAGGAAATGATAAAGGTCCCGACGGTTCGAGGAGCCTTGAACGCGTTTATATTGATGATGGGGGAATCCGCAAGATTTGTAGAAGCAATCTGTTCGTTATCGAACGCTATTTTGTAATCACTATATATGTCTTCAACATATTCCACTCTGTCCGGTTCCAGAGCAGCTTTCAAGGACTCCACAGTCTCCTGCTTCTTGGGAAGGGCAGATGGCACCGCGACCGCAATGCCTGCCACCGTAATGATTAAGATTTGTTTCCACTTCTTGGTAATATTTTTAAAGAGATCGAAAAGATCAATCTCAATTTCATCAGTATCAGTATTCACAGTTGTCTCCTCTTCCTGCGCTGCAAGTCATATTTTACTGTAAAGGCCACTGGAATTGTCCCTATCTTCTGTACTGTACCGAAAGATATTGGTGATATCTGCCAGCTTGTGATGACCTCTCAAGCACTTTATCACATACAGGCAGAGAGGTAAAAGATGAACAGATGCCTGTTTCAACGATATTGTGCGGGTGTCCTATCCAACTTGCTAATTTTGGTATACTTGACAACGGGAACTGAAGATTATGTTTAAAGAGAAAGTAAAGAAATACCTGACCGATTACCGGTATATTATCTCTGTCCAGATTCTGGGCATGCTCATATTACGAGACTTGATCCAGGATGTCTTTTACTTATTCTCCGGCATTCAGAGTACGGTCTGGAATGCTTTTTCTGCATTTGTTTCTTTATTTGCACTGTGCATTTTTCTTTATGAAGCAGTGCACCGGAAATTGCTTACTTCACCGATCCAGAACACGTTATGGGTCTTCTTTGCCATCACGTTTGTTGGAACAGCTATGCGCAGAGAAGGGCTATGGATCAAGTCATGGATCTATGAGTTTCTTCTCTTTATGAAGATCTATCTCTTCTTTATCCTGATTCCCAGACTTGGAAAAGGGGAAACGGACAAGTTTCTCTATCGTATTTCAAAATGGTGCATTGCCGTCTTCTGCACAATTAATACTGTTTCCTTACTGATCCTGATTCTTCATCTGCTTGGCTTCCCGGATCTTCCGGGGGTGTTTGCTTACAGTTCCATGGTCACTACTTCGAATCACGATGGACAATACCAGTTTTATGGTCTGTATGAATGGATGACTGACGGTTCCTATCGAACAGTTACCGCACTTGTTTTAGGCTTGTTTCTATATTCGCGCAGGCAGTTGAAGCCTGCTTTGTATTACCTGAATCTGGTTACTGCTGTTTCCTATTTACTGCTGGCGAAGGCACGCAGCGGCTTGTTATGTCTGATTCCCATTGCGCTCTACGGAATTTTTTTCGTTTTGCAGAAATGGAAGAATCGTAAATTTGCAAAAACTGTGCTTCTCTCCCTGTTAGTTCTGGGCGCTATAGCTATCGCAATCAAGACTGGGCCAAAGCTGTATACGCTTCGTGTTTTAAGAACTACTGATGTTTATGCATTCGAATCGCAGATGAATTCCATTACCAATGGCCGTTTTATGATGTGGGAAGCAGGAATTCAAGTCGGAATGGAGAAGCCGGTCTTCGGTTGGGGCTGGGCATACCTGCCTGCAAAACTTGTTGAAATGACGTTCAATGACGCTGGCATCTCACTTCACAATATTCTGGTCAACGTATTTGTCTTCTCCGGCTTTGCCGGCCTGATTTCTCTGCTTGTGTTCTTTTTTGCCAGTATCGTTCGCTTTTGGAGGAACCGGCATCTGATTGCTTCGACGAAGTCGGGATGGTTATTAATTCTGGTTTTATGCGGGTGGATCCAGTCGATGCTGCAGCCGGGGATCCTGGGAGAAAACTCGCATATCGAGTCCATCTACTTCTGGATTGCGTACGGCTATTTGATTTATCTGGATTACGGGACTGACTCAGTTTCAAAGGCTGCGGTACAGGCCTGATAGTGTGCCGCTCAATGGATGAGCGGCCTTTTGACGATATTAATAATTAATGCGAGGTGAAAGCAGTTGAATCTGAGGTAACTGTTCACATTATGGTACTGATTTGTGCAGAAAGAAATGCACAGCCTGTATCTGTATATTTGGATATAATATATAAGCTGGCAACGAGGGGGGAAGTTGTGAATATACATGTACGAAGCCTGAGAAGATCGACGCTGTGGCTCGCTGATATGATCGTGAGCCTTCTTTCGCTTGCGATTGCGGTACATATCCGCTTCGGCACCGGAAGCAGTGGAACAACTGCGGTACTTGATATTTATTTCTCCATTGCGTTAATCTCGACGGTGATCGCATTCCGCCTGAACCTGGATAAGAATTTTATGCGGCGCAGCTGGTTTGATGAAATCTACGCTGTTTTTCTCCATACGGCCGTTCTTGGTCTGGCATTAATTACGGGCCACTACTTTGCGCACAATATATCGTGGATCTCACGACTGATGCTCGGCTATTTTCTGCTGATCAACTTCGGTCTCATGATCGTGGAGCGGGGCACAATCAAATTTGCGGCCCGCAAAGTCTATGGCACCGATACGTTCCGCAACAAAATCATTCTCATTACCGATCAGGCACATGCGGAGGATGAGTTTGATGACGGACTTGTATTCTGCGTCATCGGAAAGCTTGTCATTAATACGGATACGGCGCAGGGAACACTCTATGACTGCTCCTTTTCCTGTCCGCTCGAGAATCTGAGCAAGGAACTTGTGACGGCTGCCTTTGATGATGTATTTATCAATGCGCCGTCACTTCCTCAGGAGACTATCTATTCCCTGATGGAGAAGTTTACGTGCATGGGCGTAAAGGCACACGTTGCGCTGGATCTGTTTCAGCCCGTGGATCAGCAATTGACGGTATCTGTCTTCGGCGGGGATTATCTCTGTGCCAATTATGCGAAACATGAATTCAACCGCGCCGCCCTAGCCGTGAAACGAATCTTTGATATCATCGGAGCTCTGGTGGGACTTGCGATCTGTGGAATCATCTATATCTTTGCGGCACCGGCCATTAAGCTGGATTCGCCGGGACCCGTGATCTTTTCCCAGATCCGTATCGGACGCAACGGCAAGCGTTTCAAGTTCTATAAGTTCCGTTCGATGTATATCGATGCGGAGGAGCGGAAGAAGAACCTGATGGCAGAAAACGAGATGAACGGCCTCATGTTCAAGATGGAAGATGATCCGCGCATCACCAAAGTCGGTAAGTTTATGCGCAAGACATCTCTGGATGAGTTTCCGCAGTTTTGGAACGTATTGAAAGGGGACATGTCCCTGGTAGGAACGCGTCCTCCAACCGAAGATGAATTTCTGCATTACAATGAACACTATCGCGAGCGCCTGTCCATCCGTCCCGGGATCACGGGGTTGTGGCAGGTATCGGGACGCAGCGATATCACCAACTTTGATGATGTCGTAAAGCTGGACCTGCGTTATATCAACAACTGGTCTTTAGGCCTTGATGCCCGTATTCTGTTTAAGACCGTAGCCGTTGTGTTTAAGCATAAGGGAGCCAGATAACAATCAGCTTTCTCAGGTAGAATATAGTGCAGCGGCACCAGGGAGGAAACCAAATGACAACAACCTATCTCGTTACCGGCTGCGCCGGCTTCATTGGAACAAACTTTGTCTACTACATGTTACGGAAATATTCCGATATCCGTATCATCAACCTCGATAAGCTGACCTATGCCGGCAACCTTGAAAATCTCAAGGATATTGAAAATGATGGTCGCCATATCTTTGTCCATGGCGATATCTGTGACAAAGATCTTGTCGCATCGCTTCTGGAAAAGTATGATCCGGACTACGTCATTAACTTTGCGGCCGAGTCCCATGTTGACCGTTCCATTGCCAATCCCGAAATCTTTGTCGAGACCAATGTCATGGGCACCGTCAATCTGCTGCAACGGTGCAAAGATGCCTGGTACAACACAGAGACAAGAAACTGGAAAGAAGGAAAGAAATACCTCCAGGTATCGACCGATGAAGTCTATGGCGCCCTTGGAGCTACCGGATATTTTACTGAGACGACGCCGCTTTCGCCGCATTCTCCGTATTCTTCTTCGAAGGCCAGTGCAGATCTCTTTGTGATGGCGTTTCATGATACCTACGGTATGCCAGTTAACATTACACGCTGCTCCAATAACTATGGACCCTATCAGTTTCCGGAGAAGCTGATCCCGCTGATGATTAACAACGTCAAGCACCATCAGAAGCTGCCCGTCTATGGGGACGGTATGCAGATCCGTGACTGGCTCTATGTAGAGGACCATTGCAAAGCCATTGATATGGTCGCTTCGAACGGTAAGGTTGGCGAAGTATATAACGTTGGCGGCCATAATGAGCGTCCCAACATCTTCATCGTCAAGACGATCATTTCCCAGCTCCATGACCGTCTTCAGGATGAGGAAATCAATGAATCACTGATTCACCACGTCACGGACCGTCTGGGCCATGACCGTCGCTACGGCATCGATCCGACCAAGATCAAGAACGACCTCGGCTGGTATCCGGAAACACCGTTTGAAAAGGGCATCGTCCTCACAATTGACTGGTATCTGAACCACGAAGAATGGATGGACCACATCACCAGCGGCAACTACCAGAACTATTACGCCTCCATGTATGGCGCAAAGAAGGAATTAGACTGAACTAGCAGAAAGGAACGACCAACTTTCATGGAGCCAAAGCTTGTTTACCTGTTTGAACTCGACTCTGTACGCAAGACGGACCAGGAAATTCTGGAAGGGCAGAAAACACTGTATAACGAGCTGGTTCATCACGGAAACTGCGTCGTCCTTACCTATAATCAGCTGGTCGATTCACGGGCTTTTTTCAGCCTGTTTTCGGATCCGGAAGGCACCTATTACAACAGTTTTGTTGAGTTGTTCGAACACAAGCGGATCTTTCTTTCGCAGTATGGCGATGTCCGCACACTCTCACAATATCTTGTTAACTCTGTGTCGCAGCAGGAGCCGTTTATTTATTCGGCGCTGCCGATTAAGTTTTCGCAGCGCCGGCTTCTTGCCCTGATGCGCCGCAGCCTCGTTTACTCTGACCTGTCAGAGATCAGCGGCTATCTGGACGGCAGCCTGTTTTCCAAAGATGAGCTGAAGGATCTGTTCATCGAAATACAGCCCGATGGTACCGAGGTGGCATCTTCGCTCAGCGAAGGCGATATGAAGGCGGCACTTACGCATCTTCGCAGCCTGTTATCTATCATTTTGAAGCTTAGTACCCTGGATGGAAGCTACATTCCACCAAGGGATCCAAATGAAATCAGCAGTCTGCGGTTTTGCGACATTCTTGCCCGTGTACTCCGGATGAAAAGTACCTATCCACTCTGGGCTTCTGCAATTGCGGCGATATCTTCACTTCCCGCTTATAAAGATCATGAGGCTCATAACCGCCGCTCCCCGTATCTTCAGCAGCTCTACTTAGCCGCAAAGACAGGGGCGCAGGAGAAACAGGCCTGTCAGTATGCAGAAGCGATCATTAACCTTTGTTTCAATTATGCCTGTGAAATCAGTATCTGCGGCACCTCAAAGCGCTACGACCCACAGGAACTTCTGGATCCAGACAATCCCGCGCCATCCTTTGAAACGGACTTTCAGCAGAGACTTGATCACTACTGGAACAACGGATCTGATGCAGACAACCGCTTCCTCCAGAAAGAAACAAACGGATTTATTCCTTACCGCAGGCCTCACGGTTTTCCGGATTTTTCAAAAGCAGTCCGGTTACTCCAGTATGAAAAAAGCGGAAAGATATCCATTACCACGAAGCTGACCCATCCCGTTCCGCGTTATGAATATTGCGACCTTCAGCAGCAGAAATATCAAAAACATCAGATCCTGCGGACAATCCTGCTGAGAGTCCTGTTTTCCGTTCTCTGCTTTTCCATTGCGGTAGGCCTTGAGATCACTTTTAATGTTCTGCAGGATACCTTTGACTTTCATATCCCGGTACATTCGCTGCCTGTTTCTATTCTTGAGACGATCGCCTTTCTCTGGCTGTCGGAAGAACTGACCAGCCTGATCGCCAGGCATTTTGAAGGCTTCCTTTCCTTATCGGACGCGATTAAGGAAATTGGAGATCTGTTAGGCGATGCCTTCCATACGCTTTTCTGGATGATTCCACGGAAAAGTACAAACAACAAGTATGAAAAAGCAGAGCAGCGCAATATCAGCGCGCCTATCCGCTTCATTATCCCGGAGCCGATAAAACAGTATCGTAAACTTGAAGCACTGCATCATTCACCTCTGATTGTTTCCTCGATTTACGAAGAAGAAGCTGACTTAACGAAGCAGGATACTATTGGCGCCCTGGTACGTCAGGAAGAAACTTCAAACCGCAGATATGGCTTAATATACCAAAGCGGATTTAATACTCTTCTCGTTGATCCGATGATTGGCTCCGCAAATGATATTTATCCCTATGAAAGGGTGTTGCCAACAAACGGCGACGGCGTAGTGATGGCTGTTATGTGTCACGACAGATTCATCCTCCTGAATCAGTATCGCCACGCTTTGCAGCAGGCGCAGTTTTGTTTCCCGAGAGGCTATGCAGAGGAAAATGAAAATGGGGAAGAAGCAGCAGCCAGGGAACTGATGGAAGAACTGCATGCCGTACCATCTGGCGCTCCACATTATCTTGGCGAGATAGCTCCTGACTCCGGATTGACCTCCAGAAAAACCAAGGCATATCTAATTACCGTTGACTGCTACCGGATGACCCCGGGAGAAGAAGGCGTCATCTCTTCAATTGAAGTCACAAAGGATCAGCTGCAGGAAATGATCCGAACGGGGAAGATCAACGATGCATATACGATTGCGGCATTTTCGTACTATTCATTGATGAAAGATCAATGATATTCGATAGCGGCAAATATGGTCATCATGAAAAAAGGAATTTACAAGCAGTACTGGTCCTTTATTTTGACGCCCTTTTCCGTCACATTGATCTGCTGGAGCAGCGCGGCATTTTTACGGATCCTTATCATGAAACTGCATTCAGCAGGGGAGCTGGCTACCTTGCTGAGATACTAAGCTATGTATTTGTAAAGAAGATGCAAGCAGACGAAATGAAAGCGCTCAAGTGAAAAGTTAAATTCCACTTTAGAAGGCAAGTGGAAATAAGTCGTACAGAAGCGATGAACAGGGCATAATTTCGCTCTCGTTCATCGCCTTTTGCTTGCGTTTTTGTCTTGTCGACCTCAGAATAATAGTGTCGAGAGATCTAAAGAGACGCATTGAAAACCAGTGAACTTTTAGCAGTTCATTGCCGTGAAAGAGTTATTTCAACTTGCGGATCGACAGCTTTTGTTAAACTATCGTCTCTTTGGCACGTATGGCTTCAGAATTACTTCATCTGAATTTGAAATGTTCTGGAGCCCGAATTCATAGAATTTCTTTGCCGTGGTGGGACTAAGAAATTCAAGAAGCTGAAAGGATGACTTGCCGTTCAGCTTTTCTTTTGGGTACGAGTTGATGTTTTCAGAGATGATATTGCATGCATGCTGGTCAATAAGACCGATTGCCTTAAGATCGCAGCCTTTGGGACAGATNAGAAATTCAAGAAGCTGAAAGGATGACTTGCCGTTCAGCTTTTCTTTTGGGTACGAGTTGATGTTTTCAGAGATGATATTGCATGCATGCTGGTCAATAAGACCGATTGCCTTAAGATCGCAGCCTTTGGGACAGATTTCCCGAAGAAGGAGATGAACGTTTTCGATCGATCCTTTCTGCCATGAAGCCATCGGATCACAGAAGAACATCCTTGTCCTGCGTGTTCCATCGGATCTGACTTCGGCCTGGTCCGCACATGTAAATTCTGAGCCTCTGTCTGTCTTAATGACTTCTACTTCCCTGTTGAACAAGTCATGCCCGAGAATCTCATCAAGGAGATTGATGCCTGCAAGCATATCAAGTGCGGTTTTCTCTTCATGATACAGGCAGAGCAGAAGATCGTACCGGAGGAACTTGAATGTCTGAATAAAGGGACCATTCATGAAATCGTTATATACAGTGTCCATTTGTACGACTCTGGCATTGGGATTTGCGGCCATGTATTCGTCGTATTCCTTACTGGTCCGGCCTTTGGTATAGGAAAGGTCTCTGCGAGGCTTAAATTGCCGCTTTTTGGAAGGGGTTCTGCGGACCTGCATCTTCAGATCCAGACAGTTGATGGGAACGCCTGCTTCCGTAAACACGCCGGTTTCGATATAGGTGTAAATGGTCTTTTCGCTCAGGCCAATCTCCGGATGTGCTTCCAGAATGGCGTAGACGGACTGTCCTTTCTCAAGCAGGGGTTTAATCAGTTCACCAAGTTTCCTTATCGTACTGACTGTAGCGTTAACTCCTGAACGAGATTCCACGAGAGTATCCCGGTAAGCAGAGTTGGCATGATCGGCATAGTATTTGAACTTGTTAAACCGGCAGCTGCTATACTTCCCGCAGCCGTTGCAAGCCCCGGGAGAGCGGTCTCTTCTCGCACAGGTAAACTGAACAAAATCCGTACAGTTAGTTGTACAGATCCTGTTGAACCTGCAGTGAGGGTAGGCGGCACATTCCAGAGGCAGCTTGAACTTGTATGCAAGCTCTCTGTGCCGCTCAATCTCTTTGCCGATTGTAGACTTATCCTTGCCGAGAAGATCCGCTATAGCTTTCTTGCTTGATCCGTTTTCAATGCCTTTCTGAATGATCTGACGATCACCAAATGTAAGATGCGACTGTTTTTTGGCGGCTTCCATATAGGAACCTACTTTCAAGAAGAAGCCGTCGATCCTACCAATATGATACAAGAGGAATGAAAGAGTAAATTCAACTGGAAGTTAGTGAAAGACATACTTCCACTTAGCACTCCCTGAAGTGGAATTTAACTTTTCACTTCACAACGAAATGAAAGCCGCCTATCCAGATAAGCCGCTTCTTGATTCCTAATGGAGTTAATGATATTCATGAGATATTGGTATCAGTCATTTCTATAGGAGGGGGAGACGATGGTTAAACAATTTCAACCCGTCCCGGGAGTACTGTTGTTGAAGACCCGGCTTATACACGGTTTTTCTGAGGAGGATCTTCGAATCTTTCAGCAGAATGCGCAGCTTGGCAGTGAAACAACGATTATCCGCGACATTTTGGTTCCGTCGGATATGACGCTCTATGCTCTGCATTATGCTCTGCAGAGAGCTTATGGATGGACAAACAGCCATCTCCATAGTTTTATTCTGCCGTCTGACAGGAAAGCGCAGCTTGCTGAAACCATCGAAGACTGGTAGAAGAGGTGCGGCATCCTGTTCCGCTATCCAACTATGGATGATGAGGGTCGCTTCTGGATGGATGATTATCAAAGCGGCAGCTTCCGTCTTTGGCTTCGAAAAAAATATACAGGACCTTACATCCACGAAAATCCATGGGAAACAAAGGAACGCTGCCAGAAAGAGGCTGCAGATATCGTTGCATATTACTATCAGGCATGTAAAACAAACGAAGTCGATTCAAAATTTTCCCCGGAAGAATGGTATCTCGCCATATTTACCGGTAATCCCTTTGAACTATTGGAACGTCTGTCGCTTCAGGAACTGCTGGTAATGAGGTGTACTGATTTCATCTACAATTACGATTTCGGAGATGGCTGGAAGATTGAAATCAAAATCCAGAGGCCCTACGGAGTTAATCAGGAATTGGTTTCCCGCACCTTCCAGGAGTATCGCCCCGTCTGCGTCAGCCGTGTTGGATTGCCATTGCTTGATGATGTCGGTGGAACGGATGGGTACTTCCGCTTTTTAAAGTCGCTGCATATTGATGCGAAAACGTATGAAACCAACGATACTTTGTATTTTGATGAATACGGTGTCCAAATGAATGAAGATGAACTTGGAATGTATACGGATCATCAATCGTCACTTGAATGGGCATCGACCTTTGGATGGAAGGAAAAGCTGCAGGTACCGAAAGACATGTTTTAAGCCTGGAATAAAGCAGGGGTGCCAAAGGGAGATGGTACCCTTTATTGATTTTGGGTGAGTTTTTTTATTAGGTAAACCATATCCGTACGCGGGTTGTGATCCGGGTTCGGCCAGGAATCATCGTTTTTGTATCTTTTTTGCCGTTCTTCTTCGTTTGCAATCGCAAAATCCAGCTTATCTGCAATCAGCGAATAGATATCGGTGCTTTCTTTGTAGTCCGTAACAATCCCTCGCAAATATTGTTGCTTCAGAGCTTTTTTCACGTGTTGGGAACTGGGGTATTGCGGACATTTAGTTGTGAAATGATCAATCAGCCAGACTTCAAAACAGGGATTTGAGACAATGATTCCGCAGCGATCACTCTGATTGGTGAGCGCCTTGATTGTAACCGCTTTTTCTTTACTGCAATCGAGATCCACTAAGGCGTAGGCACAATCTCTTTCTTCCGCTGTGTCTCCAATCACTTCTTGAAATGCTTTTTCCAGTTCTCTGAATATATGGGCAGGATCCGTAAATCCTCCCGAATTTCTAAATTTTAAACAATATGAATATTCGTTCCCGGTAAAGTGACTCAGGTATATTCGCTCCGTAGTGTAATTCCCTTCCCCCATCACAAGCATGACAGGCTTACGAAACCGTTTGATCCGCTTACGTTTCTGATTTCTTTTCATGGCTTGCTTCTTCCTCACTAAAACTTTCCTGGTTAACGCAGGGAATAGCCCCATATCTGCCCAGAAGGTAATTTTTACGGACTTTTTCATTTATACGGGGCGAAAAGTCACAAAGAGAATACAGATCGGAAACACCTGTGTCAGGATTTTTTTCAGTGAAGTAAATCTGATCCCTTCGGAATTCATTCAGGTCCAGCTGGAAAACATCGTGTGTCGTCGCAATCAGCTGTGCTCCTTTATTTTCCGGAGCACTGAATTTTTCGATCAGAAATTTCACAAGCATCGGGTGCAGACTTCTGTCAATTTCGTCAATTGCCAAAACGCCTTTGTTCTCAAAAACTTCTTTAAGAAAAGGGGCAATAAAGAAAATGTTCCGGGTACCAAGTGACTCATTCTCCAAGGGAAGCTGATAGTCATTGCCTTCTGCCTGATGATGAGCCTTCACCATATATGTAGCCAGTTTCGAACCGGATTCTGAAACGGAAATGTTCGAAAAAGACAGATCAATATCCGTAATGTTGATATCAGTTTCCTTCATCAGCTTTACAGCAAAATCAACGTTGCTGCGCTGTCCATGCATCGTCTCATCCTCGTACACGCTCAGCGCACGGTTTGAAATATCCCGGACCTCCGTAAATGTATTCATCTTCGTCGTCAGCCAGTCATAAGCCGCTTTCACCGGCTCCGCATTCCAGGCGTCCGCCGTCGCCAGAAACAGACGGTTGCGGGCATTCATTTTGATCAACGGATTAAATAAAGATGCATACTTCGCAGTAAATCGGAACGAACCATTTTTATATTCAAAGACCGTAGAAGCACGGTTCGAATAATACGCAAGAAGGTATTCCTCCGTAATGTGGTCTGGCAAATAGGAAAAGCCATAGACATACCGGATTCCGTTATCCGCAATAAACTGGAATTCGAACGAAGTCGGTTTATCTCTGTTTCCCTTGTTAAACATAAACGGATTCCATGGTAGTTTTTCATTGGATTGAAATGATCCAGAACGTCGCAGGATATTTAGCGCCTGAGTCATTGCTTTAAAAAGACCGCTCTTTCCAGATGCGTTTGCGCCATAGATCAGAATGCAGTTTAAAGCGGAGCTGCCATCTCCTGTACTGTGGATGATATGATCCGGGTGATCCCTGCCTGTACCCGGAGTGAGCTCCAGAGTCACCTGATCCCGAAAAGACTGATAATTCTCCACAGAAAATCTCAGCAGCATACTTCCTTATCCTCCGTACAGTGATTATAAATGTTAAAACTGAATTTTTGCAAAAATATTGCAAAAATACAAGTTTTGCAAAAATATATTGTGCTGAAACAATGGACGTGGATTGCAGCATCCATCCAGGCTCTTCCGAAGCTGGCAGCAGAGAAAACATATCATTGACAAGAGCGAGCCTTTTTCTTATACTCTTAGTGTATTAAGAAAGTAATACACTAATACGGCAGGAAGGGGGAACATGACCTGGAAATTTGAAGGAAGCAGTCCCATCTATCTTCAGATTATCGAGCGGCTCAAGAATGCAATTGCGGCAGGGACGTATCCGCCGGGCTCAAAGATGCCATCGGTCCGTGACCTGGCTCTGGAGGCGGGCGTCAATCCCAACACGGTCCAGCGCGCCTTTGCGGAGCTGGAGCGCGAAGGCTATCTCTACAGCCAGCGTACCACCGGCCGCTACGTAACCGAAGACCGCCAGAAGCTGTCATCGTTACGGATCGGCCTTGGTCGCAAATACATCAAAGAGCTGTTTGACCGTCTCTCGGGCCTGGGATTAAGTACAGATGATATCGTACGGGCCTGCGACGCTTATGCAAAGGAGGAGAAAAACGCATGAACATACTCGAATGTCATGATCTGACCAAACGTTACGGAAACGTTACCGCTCTGGACCATGTCAATCTCAACATTGAATCCGGCCGCATCGTCGGATTGCTCGGACCCAACGGTTCCGGCAAAACGACACTGATCAAGATTGCCTGCCGCATCCTGCAGCCAACCAGCGGCGAAATCCGGATCGCCGGCGAAACGCCCGATACCCTCACCAAAAAGATTGTCGCCTATCTGCCGGACCGCAACTTTCTGCAGGAATGGATGAAAGTGTCCGACGTTCTCAGTTTCTATCAGGACTTCTTCGAAGACTTTGACCGCAGCCGCGCCGAAGCACTGCTCTCTCAGCTTTCCATCGATCCCTCGATGCGCCTGAAGCAGCTGTCCAAAGGCAACCGTGAAAAGGTTCAGCTCATCGTTACCATGTCCCGCAACGCGAAGGTATTCTTCCTCGATGAGCCGATTGCGGGTGTCGATCCCGCTGCGCGCGACTACATTCTTAAAACGATCCTTGCCAGCTACAACCAGGAGGCTTTGATCCTGATTTCAACCCATCTCATTGCCGATGTCGAAAACATCCTGGACGAAGCCGTCTTCCTCAAGCAGGGACAGATCTTCCTGCACAAGAGCACCGACGAAATCCGCCAGGAAACCGGCAAAAGCGTCGACGAATATTTCCGGGAGGTATACGCATGCTAGGGAAACTGCTCAAATATGACTTCAAATCCATTGCCCGCATCTTATTACCCATCTACGGCGCCTTCCTTGTGGTTAGCGTCCTGCTCGGGGCTCAAAGTGCCTCCCGCAGCATCTCACCGGCCATCCTGAGCATCTTCATCGCCCTGTTCACCGTCGCCATCATTCTGACGATTGTCCTGGTCATTCAGCGCTTCTATCAGAATCTTTTAGGACCGGAAGGGTATCTCATGTTCACGATTCCGGTATCGACATCCACTCACATCCTGGAAAAGGTTCTGCTCGCCCTGGTATGGGGACTGCTTGGCAGCCTCGTCATCTTCCTCGCATCGTTTCTGATTTTGATCCTCGACCCGGAAGTCGGCGGCTTCAACGCAATCTTTCAGGCCATGTCACAGCTCCATCTCACCGGCAGCGACTATGCCACATTCTTCAGCTGGCTGCTGTTATTGATTCTTGGCATCGCCGCCCAGATCACACAGATCTATGCCTCCATCTCCGTCGGCCACCTTTGGACATCACACCGCATCCTTGGCGCCTTTCTCGCCTATATCGGCTTTTCGATTCTGACAGCCTGGGTAACGAGCGCCTTCGGCGACTCACTGTTTCCTGACTGGTTCTTTTCCGCCAACCCCAGCCTCAGCTCCTTTCTGCCTATGACCATTGAGATTGCCGTCTACGGCCTCATTACATGGCTCATCCTTGATCGCAGCCTTAATCTGGATTGATCACGAATCAGGAAAAACAGGAATGGCCTATGCCTAACGGCCCCGACCATTCCCGTTTTATTTTTCTAAGGATGTTGATATTGATGATTTGTTGCGGCTGTATCTTATTATGTTTTGACCTTTGCACGCTTCTGCAGCGAAGCAGAAAGATCCGCGAAGAGATCAAACAGATGATCAAACAGATAGAACACCGTAAACGAGGCAAACATAAAGATCATACCGAGCATCGTCGCGTGTCCCGAGATACGATCAATTCCGAAGAAGGAGCTGAACCGCAGCACACCGATTGAGAAACCAACAATACATCCGATCAGCACCGAGACACGGAACCGGTTCGCCGGCCGCGAAATGCGGTAAACGACATAGAAACCGACCAGCGCCATCAGATACGTCGAAACAATCGATACATCTGCGTTTGAGATCTTGAACTCCTGCGCAAAGACGACCAGCATCATCACAAGGAAGTAGTCCGTCAAAGCACCGGGAAGGGCATTGGCAATGATCCGCCGCATGAACCCTTTACGGATCGGCTCCTCATTGGGCTCCATCGCCAGGAAGAAGGAAGGGATCCCGATATTGAACATACTGATCAGGGAAATCTGCGAAGGCTCCAGCGGATAGCTGACCGCATTCATGATCGAAAACACCGCCAGCATCAAGGAGAAAATATTCTTCACAAGGAACAGGGAGGCGGAACGCTCAATGTTGTTAACGTTGCGGCGGCCTTCAGAGATGATCGACTTCATGTGGCTGAAATCCGAATCCAGCAGCACCACCTGCGCCGCCTGCATCGCCGCTTCACTTCCCGAAGCCATCGCAATCGAACAGTCCGCTTTCTTCATCGCCAGAATATCGTTGACGCCATCGCCCGTCATCGCAACCGTCTTGCCGGCTTTCTTCAGCGCTTCCACCATCTTCTGTTTCTGCTCCGGAGTCGTGCGGCCAAACACCGCATAGTGGGTCACGGCATAGGCAATCTGCGTATCCGTCGCCAAAGTTCTTGAATCCACGTAGCGATTCGCATGCGCAATGCCCGCCGCCTGTGCCACCCGCGACACCGTCAGCGGATTATCACCCGAAATGACCTTGACCTCGACTTTGCGCTTACGGAAATAGCGGAAGGTAGAAGGGGCATTCTTACGAATCGGATTTTTCAACAGAATAAATAACAGCGGTTTCACCGTCCCGTGCAGACCGTCTTCATAGACATCCCGATCACGCGTCTCAGCAAAGAGCAGAACACGGTATCCACCCGACGCCCAGGTCTTCAGCTGCTCCTGGTAGGCGGGATCATTCTTTGTCAGAATCTCCGGCGCCCCCAGCGCATAAACCGTATTGTCACTGAGCTTGACCCGGCTGTACTTGAGTGCAGAGGAAAACGCCGAAATGACCAGGGCGTGCCGTGTCGTATGATCAACGAAGTGCTGCCTCAGGGCCTTCATTGTCTCGTTGGTATCCGTTACGGCACGAATGTAGTCTCCTAATAGAAGCTCTGCATTTCTCTGATCGATCTCGTCAGCGGCCGCGTGAACTTCCTCCACGTGCATCTCAGGTTCCGTGACTGTTCCGGTCTTATCGACGCAGATGACGTTGACACGTGACAGCGTCTCGATCGACTTCATGTCATGCAGCATGACGTTTTTCTTTGCCAGCCGCATCGCACTCATCGCTAACGCCACCGATACCAGCAGGTAGAGACCTTCCGGAATCATGCCGATGACCGCGGCAACGCTGCCCGTAATGGCTGTGCTGAACGGGGAACCGTTGACGACCATTTCCTCATACATCAGTCCCGCAAACACCGGAATGATCAGAATGCCCGCAATCTTGACGAGACGGTCAATACTGCGGATCATCTCCGACTGCTCCGCTTTTTTCATATCCTTTGCCTTGCGGGCCAGCTGCGAAGCGTACGACTTATCACCGACCGCCGTCAGCACCGCGCAGCACTCGCCCGATACCACGAAGCTGCCCGAAAGCAGCTTTGCCTCTGCCGGCTTTTTGATCTCGTCCGTCTCACCCGTTAACATCGCTTCGTTGACTGACACTTCGCCATAGACAACGGTCGCATCGGCAGGGATCTCGCTGCCGCTCTTGAGCTGAATCACATCGCCCTGCACCAGATCCGCTACCGCCACCGACTGCTCTCTGCCGTCGCGGATCACGCTTGCGCTCGGCGCATGGAGAAGGGTCAGCTTGTCCAGCACCTTCTTGGCCGACAGTTCCTGGATCGTACCGATCAGTGTATTGGCGATCACCACCGGAAGAAACGTCAGATTGTTATAGCCCCCGGCAATGATCAGCAGGATGCCGAGCACCAGAAAGATCAGGTTGAAGTAGGTCAGGACATTTTCCTTGATGATGTCCTTCGCCGTCTTCTCCTCGCTGCCGCTGGTTCGATTGGAAAGGCCCTTTGCCGTTCTCTGCCTGACTTCCTTTTCGCTCAACCCTGTAATTTCCGTTTTATCCATGTAACAAATGATAGCGGAAAACGGGGGTAGATCAATAAACTAATCCGCCGCATCGTATATTGGCCGCTATTCGATGGCAGCGCTTGTTATCTGCTAGAATGAATTCGGATGAACTACTACGACGAAATACTGAAGGAAATTGAAGACAGCCTCAATCAGGGCGATCTTGAGCAGGCACAGTACCTGCTGAAACGGGAACTGTCGATGCCGTATATCCCGCCCGAAGTGGAGGAGAAGCTCCATGGCCTTGCCCGCACACTGCAGGGAAAAAGACGGGATCAGGAAAGTGACCGGGACCATTCCCGTCCCTCGCTTGAGCATCTTCTGAAAGGGCTCCATGGCACCCCGGAGAATCAATTGGCTGCGGCAGGGGAGCTGGCCGATGCCAATCTGCGCGAAGCCGTTGTACCTCTGCAACAGTATCTTTCCTCCTCTCCCGCACCGATGGCGGCTGCTCTTGTGATTGACGCTCTCGCCCAGCAGGAAATTCAGGAAGAGTTCGTCTACCGCAAAGGAGACGTCGAATATACGTTTTACGGCGACAGCGTGACGCCCGTCGCATCTTCTGCCGGGTTACGGAAGGGGTTGAGCCTTCTGCAGAAGGAGCTGCTCAATCAGCCGTCTCTTTATCAGATGGCCAAGAGTCTCATGATCCAGAAGGCCTATCTGTATCTGCCGCTTTCCTATGAAGAAGAGGAGAGCGAAGAACTGGTGCAGCAATGCATCCAGGAAGTGGAGACCCTGATGCACATGCATGATGACCTGAATTGACAGCGGCGAAGCTGTGTCAATGGTGTTGATAGAGCGAATATTCCCACGAAATTCCGATTTCTGCTATACTATCGAAGAATTGACCAAAGAGGAGAGTACGTAAATGAATACCGAATGGGAATTAAAAGAAAAGTCCACGGGGACGATGACCGTTACCGTTGATGGTGAAGACTGGAAGAAGGCCGTTGATAAGGCATTCCGCAAGCTTGGCTCCAAGGCGGAGATCAAGGGCTTCCGCAAGGGACAGGTACCGGCAAAGATGCTGGAAAAGATCATCCCGGAGCGTGAGCGCTGGATCGAGGCTGTCAATGACAATGCCAACGAATGGCTGCGCGCCGGTCTCGATGACAAGAAGCTCGAGCCGATTTCCCGCCCGATGCTCGATGTCAAGGATATGGACGCGGACCATGTTGCCGTGACCTACGACTTCGCGGTTCGTCCGGAAGTTGAAATGGGCGAATACAAGGGCCTCGACTATACGGTTGCTGATTCCGAAGTGAGCGATGATGAGCTCAATGCAGAGCTTGACCGTATGCGCAAGCAGTATGCGGATATGGAAGTCAAGGATGGCGAAGCAGCCGATGGTGACACTGTCAACATCAACTATGAAGGCTTCCGTGACGGCGTCGCATTTGAAGGCGGCAAGGCAGAGAACTACAATCTGACGCTTGGTTCGCATTCCTTCATCCCGGGCTTCGAAGAGGGCCTGGTCGGTGTCAAGGCCGGCGAAGACAAGGAACTGAACCTGACGTTCCCGGAAGACTACTACCACGAGGATCTGCGCGGAGCGTCCGTTGTTTTCAAGGTACATGTCAACGAAGTGAAGCATGAAGTTCTGCCGGAGCTCGATGATGACTTTGCCAAGGATGTCAACGCCCCTGGTGTCGAGAATGTGGAAGATCTCAAGAAGCTCGTAAAGGACCGTCTCGCTTCGAGCAAGAAGTCCAAGGCGGAAGATGAAGCGGAGGAGAAGCTCATCGATCAGCTGATCGCCGCTGAGAAGGTTGACCTTCCGGAAGTCATGATTGACAACGAAGTGGAAGACATGGTTTCCAACCGTGAGAACTACTTCAAGCAGCAGGGTCTGACGCTGGATATGTACCTTAAGTACACCGGCTCCGATCTGGATGCCTTCAAGAAGAGCCTGCGCCCGGATGCGGAGCGTACGGTTCGTATGCGCCTGGCGCTTGAGAAGATCGCTGAGCTGGAGAAACTCGAGCCGACGGATGAGGATTACGAGAAGGAATACAAGAACATTGCGGATGCCTACCAGATGGATATCGACACCGTCAAGAAGCTTGTAGATAAGTCCTACATCACGGAAGGTCTCCGCAGCCAGCTGGCCATGGACTTCGTCAAGAAGAATGCCAAGGGCGCTGTGGAAGAAGCCAAGTAAGCTAACAAAAGCAGTAATATCCAATAAGACGCGGCTTATTCCTAAGTGCGTCTTATTTTGTCCTTAGTAAAAGGAGGTTTTATGAACAAAGAAAACTGGACCCGTGTACCCGTTGTCTGCACCCGCGGAATCGTCGTATTTCCGGGACAGGACGTGATGATCGAAGTCGGCCGTCAGAAGTCCATCAATGCCGTCAACGAAGCAGCTGCGTCCTATGACTCCAAGGTCTGGATCGTATGCCAGAACGACATCATGGTCGATAACCCCACCGAGGCCAACCTCTACAAGGTAGGAACCCTGAGCACGATCAAGATCGTCCGCCGCAAGGAAGGCTTCATGCGCGTCACGTTCTCCGGCGTTCAGCGCGCCACCCTGAAGAACCTCGACGATACCTCTGCCATCATGATGGCAGACGTCGAGCCGATGGAAGACGTGCTGGGGGATCCGGTCGAGGAAGAGGCACTTGTCAAGCAGATCATCAGCTCCTTTGAGAAGCTGTCCAATCTCTCGGCGTCCTTCCCGCCGGAAGTCGTCGCCCGTCTGACGAAGGGTGTATCCGCCGAGATGTTAACGGATCAGTTTGCCCAGTACTTCCCGATGTCGGTGCCTGCCAAGCAGAAGATCCTTGAGACCGCCGATGTCAACGAGCGCATGATCCTGATCATCACGGAGCTGGAAAAGCAGCAGCGCATGGCCGAGATCGACTCCACGATCAATCAGAAGGTCAAGGAGCACATCGACGAAAGCCAGAAGGAATACTTCCTGCGCGAAAAGATCAAGACGATCCAGGAAGAACTCGGCGACACTGCCGGCAACGCCAGCGACATCGAAAAGATGCGCCAGATGATCAAGGACAACCCGTATCCGCAGCACGTCAAGGACCGCCTCACAGAGGAGTTGAGAAGGTATGAGATGCTGCAGCCGGGATCGGCTGAAGCCAATGTCCAGTACAGCTATCTGGACTGGATGTTCAAGGTTCCCTGGTATCAGGAAACCAAAGATTCAGAAGATCTCAAGAAGGTGCGTCAGATCCTTGATGAGGACCACTACGGCCTCGAGAAGGTCAAGGACCGCATCATGGAATATCTCGCCGTCAAGCAGATGACCGGTTCTCTTTCGGCTCCGATTCTGTGCCTGGTCGGTCCTCCCGGTGTCGGCAAGACGTCGCTTGCCCGCTCCATTGCCCGTGCCCTTGACCGCAAGTTTGTCAAGATGAGCCTTGGCGGCGTACGGGATGAGGCAGAGATCCGCGGCCATCGCCGTACCTATATCGGCTCGATGCCGGGACGCATCATCCAGGGCATGAAGAAGGCCGGCGTCGTCAATCCGGTCTTCCTGATTGATGAAATCGACAAGCTCGGCGCCGACTACAAGGGCGATCCGAGCGATGCGCTGCTCGAAGTGCTGGATCCGGAACAGAACAAATTCTTCTCCGACCACTATCTTGAAGAGCCGTATGACCTCTCCAAGGTCATGTTCATTGCGACGGCCAACTACCTCGACAACATTCCGGCTCCGCTGCAGGATCGTCTCGAGATCATCGAGCTGCCGTCCTACACCGAAGTTGACAAGCTGCATATTGCGGCGGAACATCTGATTCCCAAGCAGCTGAAGGAAAACGGTCTGAAGCCGTCCCAGTTCCATCTCAAGGATGAGCAGGTGCTGTATCTGATCCGTCACTATACGCGGGAGGCCGGTGTCCGTCAGCTGGAACGTCTGATCGCAAGCCTCTGCCGCAAGACGGTGCTTGCCGTTCTGAATGACGGCCGCAAGTCGGTGACCATCACCAACAAGCTGATCGTCCAGTGGCTCGGCCGCGAGAAGTTTGACTACGGCGTCAAGGAAAAGAAGAACCAGATCGGCTGCGTCACGGGTCTTGCCTATACTTCGTTCGGTGGAGATGTTCTGGAGATTGAAGTCAACTACTTCAAGGGACAGGGACATCTGATCCTGACCGGAAAGCTGGGCGACGTGATGAAGGAAAGTGCCTCCATCGCCATGGACTATGTCAAGGCCCATGCCAAGGAGCTCGGCATCGATCCGAAGTTCTTCTCGACCCACGACATCCATATTCATGTACCGGAAGGCGCTGTTCCGAAAGACGGACCTTCGGCCGGTGTCACGCTGACGACAGCCATTGTCTCGGCTTTGACCTCGACGCCTGTCTATGCGGATCTTGCGATGACAGGAGAAGTAACGCTGCGCGGCAACGTGCTTCCGATCGGCGGCCTGCGTGAAAAGTCGCTGGCAGCCAACCGTGCCGGCATCGATCACATCCTGATTCCGAAGGAAAACGTCAAGGATCTTGAGGATGTTCCGGAATCAGTGCGCAAGGCCGTGACCTTTACGCCGGTGGAAAATGTTTCCCAGGTTCTGAAGGAAGCGCTGGTGCACTGATGCAGTACCATGAGGTTGAATTTCTCGGATCTGCCGCCGACCGCTCCCAGTGGCCGGCGACGGATGTGCCGGAAATACTGTTCTGCGGACGCTCGAATGCGGGCAAAAGCAGTCTCATCAATGCGCTGACCAACCGTAAGAACGCCGCCTGGACCGGCAAGACACCGGGCAAGACGGTGCTTCTCAACTTCTTTCTGATCGATCAGAAGGTGGTTTATACCGATGCTCCGGGCTATGGCTATGCCAAAGGCGGAACGAAGCGGGCGGTTGATTTCGGCGGGCTTCTGGAGCCTTACTTTCAGCAGCGTGAGCAGCTGAAGGCGCTGGTGCTGGTGCTGGATATTCGCCGCATTCCCAATGACGATGACCTGACGATGATCGAGGCGGGGAAAAAGGCCCATCTTCCCGTGTTAGCTGCCTGCACCAAGGCGGATAAAGTTTCGAAGAATGAGGCCAACAACCAGCTGCGCAGGATTGCGGCTGAAACAGGCATCCCGATTTCGCATCTGTATCCGGTATCGAATACGGCAAAAAGCGGAATTGAGGCCTTTGAAAAGGCATTGTTACAGGCGGTAACGAATAAAGAATGAGGAAATGGCTCCTGCGGTGTGCGGGAGCTGTTTTTCAGATATGCTGAATTTATTGAAACCACCATGCTAGCGTGAGATAATAGAGATAGAAAGCGCTTGCACAGGCAGGCGATGGAGGGAAAAGATAATGAAACGTATCTTCAGTATCGCTCTTGGGCTTACGATGGCGGTAAGCCTGGCGGGATGTGGCTCATCATCCGCTTCAGGATCTTCCGGCAGTGCAACGGCTGCCGCAGCGGCAGCGGGAGATAATACGCTGGTCGTTTATTCTCCGAATACGGATTCTTTGATCAATGCTACGATTCCTGCGTTTGAAAAGGAGACCGGGATCAAGGTTGAAGTCATTTCGGCAGGAACCGGGGATCTGCAGACCCGTATCGATTCAGAAAAGGAAAATCCGCAGGGCGATATCATGTTCGGCGGTATGAATCCTGCGCAGCTGGAAAAGTATCCGGACAACTTTGAGGAATATACTTCACCGAATGATAAGCTGCTGCCTGAGCAGTATCAGGTTTATAAAGGCATCATTTCGCATTACTGCCTCGATGGTTCGGCGGCTTTGCTGGTAAATAAGGATGTCTTTGCGGAACTCGGCTTGAATCCGGATGATTTCACCTCGTATGAAGATCTTCTGTGGCCGGAACTGAAGGGCCATATTGCCATGGGTGATCCGGCAAACTCTTCCAGTGCCTGGGCAGAGTTAACGAATATGCTGCTGGTGATGGGAACACCGGGCGAATATGACGAAGACGCCTGGAAGTTTGTTGAGGATTTTGCCAAGAACCTGGATGGCATTATGCTGGATTCTTCTTCCAAGATCTATAAGGGTGTTGCGGATGGTGAGTATGCCGTTGGCGTTTCCTATGAGGATCCGTGCGTTGGTCTTCTGGTCGATGGGGCAACGAATCTGAAGCTTGTTTATCCTTCGGAAGGTGCTGTCTGGCTGCCTGCCGGTGTTGCGATCATCAAGGGCGCTCCGCATGAAGAAAATGCGAAGAAGTTTATCGACTTCCTGCTGAGTGATGAGGGACAGCAGGCCATTGCGACGACAACGGCTCGTCCGGCCAATACGAAGATTTCGAATACGACGGATCTGATGACACCGTTCTCGGAAATCAATGTGGCTTACGAGGACATTGATTATTGTGCACAGCACAAGGCTGAGTGGCAGCAGCGCTGGACAGATATCTTTACGAGCAGCGTTGAGTAAGCTGCTTCAGGTTTTTCCGGGGGATCGTCGAATATGAGTGTAAACATCAAGATTCAGGATGCCGTCAAAAAATACGGTGATCATACAATCATTTCCGACTTATCGCTGGATATCAGGGAGGGTGAGTTCTTCACCCTCCTTGGTCCATCCGGGTGCGGTAAGACGACGCTGCTGAGGATGATTGCGGGCTTCAATTCCATTGAGGGCGGTGACTTCTTTTTTAATGATGTCCGGATCAATGATATGGATCCGGCAAAGCGGAATATCGGCATGGTATTTCAGAACTATGCCGTTTTTCCGAATATGACTGTTGAAAAAAATGTTGCCTTCGGCTTGAAACAGCGCAAGCTTCCGAAAGAGGAAATTCAACAGAAGACACAGAAGTTTCTGAAGCTGATGCAGATAGATCAGTATGCGGACCGGATGCCGGAACGTCTTTCCGGTGGTCAGCAGCAGCGCGTTGCCCTGGCCAGGGCACTTGCCATTACGCCCGATGTTCTGTTGATGGATGAGCCGCTTTCCAATCTCGATGCGAAACTGCGCGTTGAGATGCGCTCGGTCATCAAGGAGATTCAGCACAGCGTCGGTATTACGACGGTCTATGTGACCCATGATCAGGAGGAGGCGATGGCGGTCAGTGACCGGATTGCCGTCATGAACCATGGGGATATTCAGCAGGTGGGAACGCCGAAGATTTTATATCAGCGTCCTGCCAACCAATTTGTGGCGAACTTTATCGGCCGCACGAATATGATGAAAGCTCATCTGGCGGTGCGGGACGGTGTGCCATATCTTCAGCTGAAGGCTGGTTTTGAAGTGGCCATGGATACAATCCGCGAGGAAGAAATCTTTGATCGCGATGTGATTGCGTCCATTCGTCCGGAGGAAATGGTCGTTGATCCATCCAATGATGGTAAGGGCGTTGAGGCAGTGGTGGATGACGCTGTGTTCCTGGGCTTGAATACGACGTACTTTGTCCATTTCACGGATGGTGAGAAGGCGGTCATTATTCAGGAGTCCAGCATCGACTCCATGATTGAAAAGGGGACGGATGTTCATCTGATGCTGAAGACGGAGAAGCTGAATCTGTTTAACGAGGACGGCAGCCGCAGCCTGATGAAGGGCGTTGTCAATGATCTTGATCTTCTGAAGAAGGGGGAATAGTTTCATGAGGGCAATGGAAATGAAATCCTCTTCTGCCCGCAGCCCGTTTGATATCTGGAAGGCGATCTCCTGGGGCATTCTGGCTTTGTACGGGCTGTTTCTGCTGTATCCGCTGGTTCGCCTGTTATTCAGTGCAATCTATGTGGACGGGCAGTTTACGCTGGAGTATTTTGGGCAGTTCTTTGCGAAAAAATACTATACTTCCACCATCTGGAATTCATTAAAGGTCAGCTTTATGGTGACTCTTGTTTCGTTAGTCATCGGTGTTCCGCTGGCCTACTTTTATACGCTCTATGATCTGAAGGCAAAGCGTGTGCTGCAGGTATTAATTATTCTCTGCAGTATGTCGGCGCCGTTTATCGGTGCTTATTCCTGGATCCTTCTGCTTGGCCGCAATGGTCTGGTGACGGGCTGGTTTAAGGCAGTCGGTATTACGCTGCCAACGATCTACGGGTTCCGCGGCATCTTCCTTGTGCAGGCATTACAGCTGTTTCCACTTGTTTTTCTGTATGTGTGCGGCGGGTTAAAGAATGTGGATCAGTCGCTGCTGGAGGCGTCGGAAAATCTTGGCTGCACCAGTGCGAAGCGGTTCTTTACGGTTGTGATTCCGCTATGCATGCCGACGATTCTGGCCAGTGCGCTGCTGGTATTTATGCGTGCATTTGCTGATTTTGGTACGCCGCTATTAATCGGTGAAGGCTACCGTACCTTCCCGGTCATTATTTACAATGCCTATTTTTCGGAAGTCGGGACCAATCACAGCTTCGGCGCTGCGGTCAGCGTGATTGCAATCGTGATTACGACACTGATCTTCCTGCTGCAGAATTATGCCAACAGCAAGTTTCAGTTTACGATGAATGCGCTGCATCCGATTGAGCGCCATCCATGCTCCGGGGCAAAGAGCTTCTGGATGAATTTCTTCGCCTGGGCGGTGGTGTTAATTTCATTTATGCCGCAGGTGTATGTGATCTATACATCGTTCCGCAAGACGTCGGGCAAGCTGTTTGCGCCTGGCTATTCGCTTGACAGTTACCGGACAGCGTTTGCTTCGGTCGACAGGGCGATTCCAAATACGTTCATCATTGGCCTGGAGGCTTTGGCGATTACGGTGCTGATCGCTATTTTGATCGCTTACCTTGTGGTGCGCCGCAAAAACAAGACCAACCAGGTCATTGATACGCTGTCGATGGTTCCTTATATTATTCCTGGTTCGGTCATTGGTATTGCGCTGGTCATTGCCTTCAGCTCGAAGCCGTTAGTATTGACGGGAACAGCCGTGATCATGGTGATTGCGCTTGTGATCCGCCGTATGCCGTATACGATCCGCTCTTCGGTTGCGATTTTGCAGCAGATTCCGATGTCGATTGAAGAGGCGGCGATTTCTCTTGGCTCTTCCAAGATGAAGGCCTTCTTCCAGATTACTGTTCCGATGATGGGAAACGGAATTCTTTCGGGAGCGATCCTGTCCTGGGTTACGATCATTACGGAGCTGTCCACGGCAATTATTCTTTACAACCTCAAGACCGTGACGCTGACGCTCGAAGTTTATATCAATGTGACGCGCGGAAGTTATGGTGTCGCGGCGGCGTATGCGACCATCTTGACGGCGACAACCATCATTTCGCTGCTGTTGTTTATGCGTTTTTCGAAAACCAAGGAGATTTCCTTCTAACACAGCTGCTGTCATACGCAGCGCTCAAACTACAGTAAAACGGCCTGACGAAAGTTGTCACGCCGTTTTTTTTTCACCCGCCTTTGCAGCGATGAAAGGAATCGATGGGCGAATATCGATTTGCAATGAGTGAAATGCAATTTCCTGTAACATTTACAGGGTGACAGGGAGCTGCCAATCACAGGCACGGATGTTAGGGTCGGGCAATAAGAGCCACTCTCGAGTCGGAAAGAAAGGGCCATTTTCAGTCGGATTAAAAGGGCCAATCGTGCGTAAATGAATGATAAGAGGTTATGTTGACCACTACACCAATACCGGAAGGAGGATTATGAGTTCAAATGAAATCGATAACCTCAATGAAACTGTAGCAAAAGCATTGCAACAGATGAAAGCTGAGCGGGGTGATACGTTCTCTTTGAAGAAGGTCAACCTTGCAGAACTCTTCCGGAGGACTGGCATCAGCCGCAAGAGACTGCGTAATGCAAAGAAGCATGGACTCCGGATCTTCGCTCATGGGAACACAGGCCGGGAAAAAGGCAATGCGGTCCTCATCGGCTACACGGGATCATCGACAACCTGCTCCGTAAGGGAGTGACGAATTCCAATGTCATCCTCGAACGCCTGCAGGAGAATGGATACAAGGGCGTTCTTACCAGAGTTAAGAACTAAATCAGTGACCACAGAAACCTTATTCCGGCAAAACGTAAGGCAGTTGCTCCTCAGGGCAGCCGGGGGCAACGTTATACGTCTGCTCCAGGTGAACAGTTCCAAATGGACAGGGGCTTCGTGAATGTCGAAAGTGATAAGGGAGGATCATACCGCGCAGCGTGCTTCGCGATGATGTGCCATCACTGCGGATCCCGCTACATCGAGTTTTTTCCGAATGCCAAGCAGGAGAACCTGTTCATCGGAATGATCCATGCATTCCTGAGACTCGGTGTTCCGGCTGCTGTTCTGACAGTCAACATGAAGAGCGTTGTCACCTGCCGCGCGGTAGGTTCCGTCTTTTGCTACACTTACACTTCCTTTCCGCAGGCGGCAAGGGATTAATACCCTGTTTGAATTTAGAAAAACGCACGCGTGAGGGGGCATCGGTCTTTTGGCAAGCGGTTTTAGAGATTCAGGCCGCCCCTCACTAAGAAAAATGCGCTGGCGTCTTGCTACTTTCTGTGCTATTTAATGAGTGAGCCAATGGCTTGCCGGTCATAACGGCCAGAATATTATGAACGTGTATGTTCAGCCTCCGCAAACGACGGGGCGCTTCGGCGTAGAATATCGTTTACGTGTAAGGAATCCTGCCTGTTGGCAGGCTTCCATAAGTAAACACAATCTGTATCCATTGATACAGATTATCAAAGCCGCCCCTCTGTTGCAGAAGGACGGCTTTTCACCTGCAAAAATGAAGGGAGAAACGAAAATGGGAAAGCACCGCTTAAACAAGTACGAACGGGAAACGATCCTTCTGACATCAGAGGGTGATGACACATGGGGATATCTATACTTTCAATACCGATCTTAAGAACAGACTGAAGATATTTGCAGCTCAGCACCCGGATCTCTGCAGCCTGAAGGAAGAGAACAAGGAACACGGCAGCGTCTCTGATACAATTCAGAAATCACGTGTCTCGATCCCGCTTCTTGCACCGTGTAGTGAGGGCAGACGCAAGGCGGCCAGTGAATATGCAAAAAACACAGTATAATCTCCAGAAATAAGCAAGGAAATCTTGTTGAATAACAAGATTTATGATAAGTTTCCTGTGCTATAGGAAGATTTGCTTCTCGAAGAAAATGGAGATATCTATGAGACATATCAGCTATAAACCCTTGTGGCACACACTTCTGGATCGAGACATGAAAAAAGAAGATCTCCGAATTGCGGCTGGATTGACCACGAACATGATTGCTAATATGGGTAAGAACAAAGGTATCAGCATGGAAACGTTGGAGAAGATCTGTGAAGCTCTGAAGTGTGAAATCACAGATGTTATCGAATTGACCGATGAGCTTCCGGAGATAAAGGAAGCGAAATAATAAAACTGGAAGGTGGTATCTTATGCCTGAACAGCAGAATATCGAATGGAAAGAATCCTGGCGGGATGAATATCTGAAATGGATCTGCGGCTTTGCGAATGCGCAAGGAGGCAAGCTTTATATTGGCTGTGATGATAACGGCAATGTTGTCGGGATCGATAATTCCAAGAAGCTCTTAGAGGACATCCCGAATAAGGTTCGTGATGCCATGGGAATCATCGTAGGCGTTAATCTTCTGACGGAAGGCGGCAAAGAGTATATTGAGATCGATGTGCCTTCCTATCCGGTCGGGATCTCCTGCAAGGGCGTATATCATTATCGTAGCGGCAGCACAAAGCAGATCCTCACCGGTCCGGCGCTGGAAGCGTTCCTTCTCAGAAAGCATGGAGCGACCTGGGATAACTCCCCGATGCCTGCTTTTACAATGGATGATGTCGATGATAATGTTGTTGCGGCATTCAAGAAGCTTGCAGCTAAGAAGGGCCGCATTGATTCAAGCCTGCTGGATGAACCGAAGGAAGTTCTGCTGGACCGGCTGCATCTTATCAACGGGGACTATCTGACCAATGCCGCGATGCTTCTTTTCAGCAAAGATCCGGAAAGGTATCAACTCGGGGCTTTCCTGAAGATCGGCTATTTTAAGACGGATGCCGATCTTCTTTACCAGGATGAAGTTCATGGATCCCTTCTGGAGCAGGTGGACAAGGCAATCGAGCTGATTTATCTGAAGTATATGCGGGCAAAGATAACCTATGAGGGGATACAGAGGATCGAGCGGTACTTTGTGCCGGAAGCTGCGCTTCGCGAGGCCTTGTTGAATGCGGTATGCCATAAACAGTACCAGTCCGGAATCCCTGTTCAGATCAGCGTATATGAAGACAGGCTATATGTTGCTAATGTCGGAAGCCTTCCGGAGGACTGGACGCTTGAGAAATTGATGAACAAGCATACCTCAAAGCCGTACAACCCGAATATCGCTTACGTCTTTTACCTTGCCGGATTCATTGAAAGCTGGGGACGCGGAGTTGAGAAGATCTGTAATGCTCTGAACGCTGACAACTTACCGATGCCTGAGTATACAGTAAATTCCGGTGATATCATGATCAAGTTCACGGGCCCGGAGGATCGTATAATCAGGGTGTCTGGCCGGTTATCAGAAAAGTTATCAGAAAAGTTATCAGAAAAGCTTTCTGAAAAGGAGCAGAAAACTCTTGAGATACTTATAGAAGATCCTGGCTATACTTCTCCGCAGATAGCGGAGAAACTGAATGTCAGCAGAGTCTCTGTGACAAAATACCTGAAGACTTTAAAAGAAAAGGGATTGATTGAAAGAATCGGTTCTGACCGTAAAGGGTATTGGCGAATCACAAAGTGAGAAAGCATTCCCTGTTTGATTTGCGGCTTGTAATAAGCATCGAAAACTGAATATTAAAGATGATGGAAGCGTCGGCGTTATTGTCGGCGCTTTCTCTGTCTTAAGAAATGACCGGAATGACGGAGTAATGCCGCCAGTTCGGTCATTTTTGCGTTAATGAGCAAAATGAGGAGGCATTATGGAAAACAAGATTTATGGATACGTCAGGGTGTCCAGCGTTGATCAGAATGAGGATCGGCAACTAATGGCTTTAAGCAAGGTGAACGTTCTGGTGAAGAACATCTATATGGATAAACTCTCCGGCAAAGATTTCAACAGACCGCAGTACAAGAAGCTGGTAAGAAAGTTGAAACCGGGAGATTTGTTTTATATCCTCAGCATCGACCGTCTGGGCCGCAATTATGAAGAAATCCAGAATCAATGGCGTATCCTGACAAAAGAGATCGGGATTGACATCTGCGTTCTGGACATGCCGCTCCTGGATACCAGAAACGGTAAAGATCTGATGGGAAACTTTATCGCGGACCTGGTATTGCAGATCCTATCATTTGTGGCACAGTCTGAGCGCGAGAACATCAAGAAACGCCAGCAGGAAGGTATAGCGGCAGCAAATGCCAAGGAAGTGAAATTTGGCAGGCCGCCGCGCCCTCTTCCAGAAAACTTTCATGAGATCCATCAGGCATGGCGAAACAAAAAAATAACACTCCGACAGGCTGCTGATGCCTGCGGAATGCCGGAAGGAACCTTCTATGGAAAGGCTCGGAAATTCGAAAACTCTGGTTAAGGAAAACCAGTCAATAATTTGGAAAAGTGTACTTTTGGAGGCTTATAACAGAGGGCAAATTTATCTTGTAAAGCCGTTAGAATTTTATGTCCCTTACTAAGAAAAATGCGCTGGCGTCTTGCTACTTTCTGTGCTATTTTATGGGTGAGCCAATGGCTTGCCGGTCATAACGGCCAGAATATTATGAACGTGTATGTTCAGCCTCCGCAAACGACGGGGTGCTTCGGCGTAGAATATCGTTTACGTGTAAGGAAGCTTGCCTGTTGGCAGGCTTCCATTTTTTAAGGATTGGTAATGCTATGAAGATTGTTACGGTCAACCAGACGCTGCTGAAGGAATTCCAAAAAGACCCAGAGGTGCTCAGGAAGACAGCACGCCCATGCGTTCTAATCATCCGCTTAAAATATAAGGGCGTGAACAGGTCCTTTGCTGTTCCTCTGCGATCCAATATTTCTTCCAACACACCGAAAGACCAGTATTTCGCGCTCCCAACGAGGCCGACAACTCGTGCGGGAAATCATCACGGTTTGCATTACATCAAGATGTTTCCAGTTACTAAGAAGTACCTCGTCAGATACCGGACCGAAGGCAATGTATTTGCCACGACGATTCAGACTGTGATTGATAAGAATGAAAAGCGCATTGTAACCGAATGCCAGAAATATCTCGACGATTACTCAAATGGGCACCGGCTGCCGTTTTCCACAGACATTGATCTTCTTCTCAGTATTCTCGATTCTTTGTCATGACTTTATTCCATCTCATTCTTCCTGTCGTCACGTTTCCCGTGAATTTTTTCGTGACAGCCCCGGCACCAGTAACAGGAACAGTAAAGAAAAAGAAAGTACCTCAGGTACAATTGAATCTGCTGACTAGCGGTTAGCTGAATCACTTGATAGAAGTACATTTGAAAAATGGCGCAGAAAAGCAGAATAAAACTGCAAATACAAACCGTGACAAAGGATTCAGCCTGTATACTATTCTGTCATTGTGTCGCTCAGCACGCGGGAGGCTGAAGGCGCAGATGTCCTCCTGGTAGTTTGTAATCATTGAGTGCAATTGATATTAGCAGAGTGGATTGAAATGCTTCTGTGGCGGAAGGGAAAGCTGTACTGTTCTTGCAGCAGGTAATCAATGCAAGACTTTTCAGGCATTCGGAAGGATATTGCAACGCGCCCAGGATACGGGTGAGTCTACACCGGCATTTCTACAGTGCATCATTGCAAGAGAAAACATCCGCTTTAGCTCGGTGTGAGAACCTGTGAAACTGATTTGTTTAATGAAATCTCTTAAAAAAGAAACAGCCCCCGCAAATGCAGGAGCTGTTTTCTGTAAATAACGATGCTCAGATCGGACGCACCTTGAATGGCTTCACATCTTTGACCGCATCTTTTGCGGTGATGCGAACCTCGTTGTTGTCAAGATCGATCAGGACATACTTACGGTTGCCCATGCCAAGCTCATGCATGTAAGAAAGCTGACGCAGACCGTGACGGCTTTCCATACGCTCGACCATGTCGTGCTTGTCACGCTCGCTCATTGCGAAGATCATGTCGACGCTTGCTGAGTCAATGGCACAGATATCCAGCGAGGCAAGGATACCAACGTTTGGTGTTACGACTGGCTGGGCAGCGAGGCCTTCGCAATCGCAGGAAACTGACATGTTGCGCATCACATTGACAAAGCAGATCGAAGGAGCGAAATGATCCACGACCGACTTGCTGGATTCCGCGATCCGCTCCATGAACTCTTCTTCACCAATGGACCACTGATCTTTGCCCGGATAGGTATGGATCATGGCTTTACCAATGCGGCCGTCAGCACAGCCGATACCGATGTTCTTGTTGGAGCCGCCGAAGCCGCCCTGGGTATGACCTTTGAAATGGGTGAGAACCACAAGCGAATCATAGTTCAACAGATTTTTTCCGACGCTCATGTGGTCGAACCACTTGCCGCCCTTGACCGGAAGATCCGCCGTACCGTCCGCATCCATGATGTCGACCGGACAGAAGGTCCATCCGTTGACCTTCAGGGTTTCACGGTGCTGCTCAGTTGTATAGCGGTCGCCTTCATAATACGTATTGGTCTCAACGATCGTACCGCCCGGAATATCATCCTTGATCAGTTCCTCAACCCAGGGACGGGGAAGAATGTTCGGACCGTTTTTCTCACCGGTGTGGAGCTTGATCGCGATCTTTCCATGAATGACCGAATTGACCTTTTCATAGGCTTTCTTCAGCCCCGCTGCCGAAAGATCTCTCGTAAAGTAAACGATGGATTCACCGCCCGTACGCTGATCATACGGAACATAAACACTGCCGTCTCTGGTTTCTGACATGATGAAACCTCCTATATGACTATTGTACCAATGTATATGCTTTTGGAAGCGAAAACACAATCCCGTCCGGATTGTCTCTCGCGGCTCTGTGCTAGAATTTTACAGATGAAACACGTGCATCATTCTTCGATCCGTCCGTAATTTTTTCGGGTTAAGGTCCTTCTTTGTGAAGAAGAAAGCGATAAAGCGGCAAATTGACTCTATTTTACTGGACTTAAGAGAATGAAACGAAAACAATGAAAGGGGAGATTGAAGATTTGAATCGGCGACAATACTACATTGCGGACTGGATCAAATTCCTTGCCGCAGTTCTTGTGATAGCAATCCATACCGACCTTATTAAAGTCTTTTCGTCTGCTCTGGCGATCACCATTTTTGCTTATTTAGAAGCATTGGCTGTTCCTTTTTTCTTTACGTTCAGCGGCTTTTTCATTTTCAAAAGGATCCATGAAACAGGAAATCGTCAGGTGATTATTAATGAGCTGAAAAAATTTCTTCGTCTTTATGTTCTGTTGTCTGTTATATATCTTCCCTTATCGATCAAAGGCTGGATTTTCAAGTATTCAACAGGGACCAGTTTGACGGACGTCATTTTATTAGTGCTTCGGAATTATCTCTTTGCCGGTGAGCAGAATCTTTCATGGCAGCTGTGGTATCTTCTGGCGATGATTTACGGCCTGATTTTTCTTCACTTTTTTTGCACGCACAGTGGCAGTGAAAAGCAGAGTTTGATGGTAATCACAAGCATTCTTTTCTTTGTGTTCGCGGCGTATTTGAATCAGATTTCGTATAAGCAGATCATGATCGATACCATCCGGAACGGCAGACTGTTCACAGCCCCGGCTTACCTGTTGCTTGGCGGACTGGTTTATAAAAATCTCAATACCCTCATAAAGAAATGGCCATATGGAGCAGTTGTGATTGCGGCCGCTATTACGATTTCGTTTGTGTTTCACATCGGATATTCAACCGTTTCATTCCCGGCGTACTTTTCCATTCTCTGGATTTCTGCATGGAGCTTAAGCGTCTCCAGGCCTGTCAGATCTGCCAGCACAGCAAGGAAAGCAAGCAGACTGTTTTATTACAGCCATATGTATTTTTATGCGTTATGGAGTTCTCCTGAAAAGATCATTCAGACGTTCCTTTTCACAGTCCTAATGTGCAGTATTTTCAGTTGGCTTTATATCTATTGCAAAAATCATATTTCAATTCAGAAAAACAAAAAATTAGAAGATAAAACGAAATAAGGTGTATTCTGCTAGAATTTTACCGATGAAACATGTGAATCATTCTTCGACCCGTTTTTATTTACGGCTTGCGCTGCTGGCGGTCTGCCTTCTTTTTGTGTACTTTCTGCCGTACAGCTGGAAGCTTGTATATTCGCTTTTGAGGCATCAGAGTCTGTCTCTGGAAGATACGTATCTGATTTCCTATGACTATGTGCGCCAGTCGCTGCCGTATTACCGTGAGTTCTATCGTCTGATCGACAGCGGACAGATCTTCTGGAGCTGGAACAGCTTTCTCGGCAATTCGTTCTATACTTCAAAGGCTCTGTTTCTGATCGGGGATCCGTTTGCCTGGTTTGGCTATCTGCTGTTTCAGGTGATTTCCTATCTTCCAACGGTACAGTTTCTTCTCACCGGACTGCGCCTGCTTACGGCATGTGTCTGCTGTTCTGTATGGCTGCGTCGCCTGCACCGCTCGGATCGCTCCGTCGCTCTTTTCAGCATCCTGTTCATGTTCAGCGGCTGGAGTGATGTCTTTCTTGAGCAGGTTCAGTTTCTGAGCTTCTATGCCTTCCTTCCGCTGTTTCTGGCGGGTCTGGAAGACATGATCCAGAAACGGCGGCCTTATCTGCTCGCCTTTGCGAGCGCTCTTCTTTCATGCATCAATTTCTATCTTCTCTGGCCGCTGGGTGTATTCGGCATCCTTTACTTCATTGTCCGCTGGAAAGAGAGTAAACAGACTCGTTCAGGGAGCTTTTCCTCCTCGTTTGTTGGTACTGCCTTGCAGTCACTGGTTCTGATTCTGCTTGGCATCGGCCTTGCCGGCTTCCTTGTCGTTCCAACTCTTCACGCGATGCTCAACAGTCCGCGTCTTTCCACGTCGCTGAATCATTACAGTCACTGGAGCCTTACCAATATCTGCGCCATTGTGATGAGCTTTTTCATTCCGGTGATCCGCGGCAGCAATCTCCTGTATCACGATTACTGGTACTACTTCTATCAGATCGGTACCTATGCCGGGACGCTTTCTCTGCTGCTGGTGCCTCAGGCTTTCAGGGGGAAGAAGTGGAACCGGATGATTTTCGCTGTGACACTCGCCATGTTTGCCTCTCCGCAGATCGGACTGTTCTTTCATCTGACGTATTCGTTGCGCTATTCGTTCATGGCGGTACTCTGCCTGGTGCTGCTTGGCTCTGAAGCTTTTGAAAATGCGCTGGAGCCGGCTGTGCTGAAACGGAGTGCTGCTGTCCTGGTGCTGATAATCGCATGTCTTGGCGTAGTGATTCCGGCATGCAGCGGCATTTCTTTTCATGATCATTATCCGGAACGGCTGATGTTAGCGGCGGGGGCCGTCTTTGTGATCCTGGAAACGGTTCTTCTGATTCGTGGAAGGAAGAAGGCTGTCATGGTTCTTGCTGTTTCGGAAGCGCTGTTACTCGGAAATTATTCCATGCGCAGTGCCATCAGCGAAGGAAGTGAAGCCGAATATCTTGCCTATGATGAAGAGATTCAATTCATCATGACGCAGCTGAAAGAGATGGACTCCTCATTCTTCCGCGTCGATCTTGAAACCGGTATTCAGAGTGATCAGAACGCCCTTGCCAATGCGGGCATGTACTATGGCATTCCTTCGCTTTCAAGCTACGACAGCCTCTATGAACCCTCACTGCATGATTATCTCTCCTGGTATGGCCTCTATCCGGATGTCAGCTGGCAGTTCAATCTGCAGGATGCGGGCCAGTTTGCATTGCTCGATACGAAGTATTCCATCTGTTCACCCAAGTATTCTTCGGTACGAAGCGATGAGCCGTTCTTTTCAAGCGAGCACTTCAACGTCTATCAAAATGACAGTGTAGAGGGTATGGCATTCCGCGTCAGGGATCTGAGCAGAGCTTCGCTTCTCGACCAGCTTGCCGAGCAGCCCGAAGAAAACCATGAACGGATCCTTTCACTGCTGGAAACTACAGCGGTCGTACCGGATGACATGTATGAAGATCTTTTGGACACATGTTCAGAGGTACCAATGTCTGCTTCGCCGGTAACGTACAGCGGTACGTCGCTGTCATTTACAATTACCAATGACGCGGATGCCTTCTGGGTATTCAGCGTACCGGCAGCGCAGGGCTGGAGCGTTGCCGTCAACGGGCAGGCGGCACAAACGATTGTCAGCGACGGCGGCTTCATCGGCCTCGTATTGCCGGCCGGTACATCTGATATTTTGTTTCAGTATGCGGTTCCAATGTTCAAAGAAGGCGTTGTGATCAGTTTCTGCAGCGGGATTGTTCTTGCCGGCCTTGTTTTATGTCATCATCGCCGCACCAATTCCCATGCAACCAGGCACTGATAAGGGCACAGGCGGTGTGATAGAATTGCGGTGCTTATGAAAAAGGTAATGATTGCGGCAGGGGGAACCGGCGGACATATTTATCCCGGTCTCGCCCTTGCCGAAGTACTGATTGAAAAGAATCCGGGGCTTGAAGTCGTATTCATCGGCTCCTCGTCCCGCATGGAAGCGACCCTGATCCCATCGGCAGGCTACCGCTTCATCGGCATTGAAGTCAAAAGCACCTATGGCGGCCTCTGGAACAAGGTTGAAAGTGCTGTTTCCATGATCAAAGAGGAAAGGGAATGTGCTGACATCCTGCAGAAGGAAAAGCCCGATGCGGTGGTCGGCTTTGGCAACTACATCAGCGTCCCCGTGATCACCGCCGCCCATCGTCTTCATATTCCGACGATGATCAGCGAACAGAATTCGTTCATGGGCAAAGCCAACCGGTATCTTGTACGCTATGCGGATGCCGTGGAGGCGGCCTATCCCTCCAGCATCGAAGGCATTGCAAAGGCAAGGTGTCTTGGCAACCCGCAGGCGACGCATGCCGTCCGTCAGGCGCCTCATCCCGAGCTTCTTGAAGCCTACGGCCTCAATCCGCTGCGGCCCTTTGTGTTTGTCATGATGGGGTCACTTGGCTCGGATTCCGTCTCGGCGGCTGTCGATGATGCCCTGGGTCTGTTGGATCCGGATTTTCAGGTGCTGATCGCAGCGGGCAAGGCAAATGATTATCACTTTGTCCATGCCCAGAATGCGAATGTCCACATCGTTGAATTTGTCAACGGCTCCGCCATGCTTCGGCAGTGTGACCTTGCCGTATTGAGAGCGGGAGCGACGACGCTGGCCGAAGCGTCTGCGCTCGGGACAGCGGCGATCCTGATCCCTTCCCCCTACGTACCCAACAACCACCAGGTCTATAACGCCCGGGAATTCGTCAATGCCGGCGCTGCCGAGATGATCGAAGAAAAGGATCTCAGCGGCGAACGTCTGGCTGACGCCGTCAACCGCCTGATGAAGGACGAAGCGGCACGTACCGCCATGTCCCTCAAGGCAAAGACTCTGGCCCGCCCCGCTGCGGCCGAAACGACAGCCGACTGGCTGATGGAGATAGCACATGAAAGAGCTTGAGAAGATCCTTTCCCAGATTGCCACCGTAGAGGTGGATAAGCCTCTGGCAGAGTTAACGACCCTGCATATCGGCGGACCTGCGGATTATGTCATTTATCCTGACAACATGGTTGCCCTCGATGCGGTGATCCGGATTCTGCGTCATGCCGGTGTTCCCTTCAAGATTTTCGGCAACGGCTCCAATCTGCTGTGTTCCGATGAACCGTTTCATGGCGCCGTGATCCGCCTCAAGAAATTCAACAACTTTTCCTTTGTCCATAACTGTGTCCTGGCCGAGGCCGGCTGTTCCATCATCGCCCTCAGCTACAAGGCGATGGAGAAGGGGCTCAGCGGCCTGGAATTTGCCAGCGGCATTCCCGGCACCGTCGGCGGCGCTGCGTTCATGAACGCCGGTGCCTACCGGTCGGACATGAGCCACGTTCTTGATGCCGTATTTGTATACCGTGACGGACGCTTTGAATGGATCCCGGCCAGCGAATGCGGCTTTGCTTATCGGACATCTTTGTTCCAGTCGCATTCCGACTGGGTCATCATTGCCGTACGCATGGTACTGCAGAGCGAAGATCCGACCGAAATTCATGAACTCATGGATTCAAGACGTGAACGCCGCATGGCTTCCCAGCCGCTCAATATGCCCAGTGCCGGCTCCGTCTTCCGCAACCCGGACAGCCTGCAGGCATGGAAGCTTGTCGACGGCATCGGGTATCGGGGACACAGGTGCGGTGACGCTCAGGTATCCGAAAAGCACAGCAACTTCATCGTCAACGCCGGCAATGCGACGGCAGACGATTTCCTTCAGCTTGTGGAAGAGATCCAGCAGAAGGTGCGGGACCAGTATCAGATTGACCTGCATATGGAAGTGGAGAAATTCAATTGGAAGTAAACGATCCTACAGAACTCCATCCGATGGAAGGCGTCGACAGCCTGTTTGAGGAGCGCGCGGCCATCAATGACAACCGCGACTTTGAACGCGGCTGGAAGAAATGGTATCTGCTCGGCATCCTGTCTGCACTGGCTCTGATCGCTGTGCTCTATGGCCTTTCGCCGCTGTCGCGGGTACGGGCAATCTCAGTCAAGGGCAACAACTATCTTTCCATTGACTACATCCGCTCCATCTCCGGCGTAACGCTGAACAGCTTCTACTATCTCCAGTTTCCGGACGGCATCGCCGCCAGGGTCAAAAGTGATCCGCTGATCTCCGACTGCACCGTCTCGATGGTACAGGACAACGTCATCGAGATCACCGTCACCGAGCGTCAGCCCTTCGGCTACCGCTATGACGGCGATACGCCGGTGATTCTCTGCACCGATGGCACGACGGCGGATCTGACCAGTGACTACATGTCAATGCTGTCGCGGATCCCGTTTGTTACGGGCTTTGATGAAGACCAGCAGACGCATCTTCTGGCGAATGCCTTTTCCAGCCTTTCCGCCTCGACAATCAGTTCCATCTCGGAAGTGTCGCAGTATTCCCTCAGCTACGATGATGAGGCGCTTGAAGTACGGATGGCCGACGGAGGAATTCTGTTTGCCAGCTACTACACGCTTTCCTGTCTCAATGAGTATGATCAGTTTGCGGCGTATCTGACTAACAAGAGCTACTGCCTTTATGCCAGTGAAGGGGGAAGCGTTGCCTATTCCGCCGCCTGCCCGTGGGATCAGGAAACCGTCAGCTACGATTACTGGATGAACGATGACGGCACCTATGTCACCAACAAGTGGGGCGACCGCGTCGTCAAGCATTACTACCAGGATGAAAACGGCAACTACTATCTCGATAAGTCGGGCAACTGGATTCTGATCCCGATTGACACTACCGGCGCCGATGATCCGGATCCCGATTTCCTCGACCACTATCTCTCCGGCTACTATGATACCGGCACGCTTGTGATTCCCGACGAGAATACGGGCGAAAGCGGCACCGATACCGGCGGCAGCACAGCCAATGACACGACCACGGATAACACCGGCACGCAGGACAACGCCGGTAACGCTGCATCGGGCGGCAATGGCTGAGCCTGTTTTCCAGTTTCTTTGCAAAAGGAGCCTGATCCGGTATAATTGAAGCGCAAATAAAGGAGCTGTTTTTAAGTATGACAGTTGCGAAAAAGACCAATTACGGCACAATTAATGTGACCGAAGATGCAGTGGCGTCTCTGGCCGGCGGCGTCATTACCGAGTGCTATGGCGTCGTGGGAATGGCTTCCCGGAAGCTGTTCAAGGATACGTATGCGGAACTTCTGAAAAGAGAAAACTTCTCCCGCGGCGTCGCCGTACGGAATACGGAGAACGGCCTGGAAGTGGATCTGTATATCATTGTCAGCTTCGGCGTTCGCATTTCCGAAGTTGTACAGGAAGCACAGAAGAAAGTGAAGTATGTGCTTGAAAAATCGCTGTCCACCGAAGTGGCAGCTGTCAACGTCTATGTACAGGGCGTTCAGGTCATTGAGTAAGGAAGGACAGTAGGAACAGGTATGGATACGATTGATGGAAAGATCTTTCGCGGCATGCTTGAGAGCGGATGCGCCAATCTCAACAACCGCCGAAAGGAAGTGGATGCGATGAATGTATTCCCGGTACCGGACGGTGACACGGGAACGAATATGTCGCTGACCTTTACCAGCGGCATGAGCGAGGTGCGTAAGAGCGGCAGCGAAGATCTGCCGACGGTTGCCAAGACCCTTGCCAGAGGCATGTTGATGGGGGCACGCGGCAATTCCGGCGTCATCCTTTCTCAGATTTTCCGCGGCTTCAACGGTGCTGTCGGCGATAAGCAGCAGCTGAGCGTTGAAGAGTTCGCAGATGCGCTTCTGCAGGGTGCGATGAAGGCATACAAGGCGGTCATGCGCCCGGTCGAGGGAACCATTCTGACGGTTGCCCGTGAATCGAGCGAATATGCTTCGATCTATGTCAAGGAACATGCTGGAACCTCCTTTGAAGCCTACTTTGACATTCTGTGCAAGGAAGCCAAGGCTTCCCTGGACCGTACACCGGAACTGTTACCGGTATTGAAGGAAGCACGGGTCGTCGACTCGGGCGGCTGCGGCCTCAAGAATGTATTCGACGGTTTCCATGCCTATCTGGAAGGAGCACCGATCGTAGAAGGTTGCGGAGAAGAAAACAAGAGTGAAGAAGTCAAGGTTTCGGGCTACCGGACCGAGTTTATCCTCCGTCTTTCCGAGCAGGGCGTCCATCTGTTCCAGAGCGGCCGTTTCCGTGACTCGCTGGCCAAGCTGGGCGATCATATCACGATCGTCAACGATGACAATCTGGTGAAGGTCCGCGTCAATGCGATGCAGCCGGGAGAAGTTTTGAACCTTGGCCAGCGCTATGGCGAATTTGACAAAATCCAGATTGAGAATCTGATGACTGATCTCAAGGATTCGATCCTTGAAGAAAAGGAAGAAGCCAAAGAAGAGCCCGCAGCGCCACAGGCTGCCAAAAAGTTCGGCATCATCACCGTATGCGCCGGCGACGGTCTTGGCAGGCTGTTCCAGTCTTACCGTGCTGACATCGTTGTCAACGGCGGCCAGACGATGAACCCTTCGACGGAAGACTTTGTCAAGGCTGTCGGAAAGCTGAATGCGGAGAACATTTACATTCTTCCCAACAATTCCAACATCATCATGGCAGCCAAGCAGGCGGCCGAAGTTACCGAAGGCAAGAATGTCATCGTCCTTGAGACCAAGAGTATTCCGCAGGGTCTCAGTGCCTGCATCGTCTTCAATCCGGAAGCGGAGGTATCTGACAATACCGCGGCGATGGAAGAGGCCATTGAACACGTCAAGTCGGGTTCCGTCACCTATGCCATCAAGGATACAGTCGTCGATGGACGTGAGATTCATCAGGGCGACTTCATGGGCATCCTGGACAAGAACATCATTCTCACCGAGAAGGACAAGGTCAAGGCTGCCTGCAGCCTGATCGACGCCATGTGCGATGACGACAGCGAAATCATCACGCTCCTGCAGGGCAAAGACGCAAGCGATGAAGAGATGGCAGCTGTTCAGAAATACATCGAGTCCAAATACGACGTCGACATTGACGCGGAAAAAGGCGATCAGCCGGTTTACAGTTTTGTGATCGGTGTCGAGTGATCATGCGGCTGGAAGATCCTCGGCTGAAACTTACACCAAAAAGAATCGAAGCGATGCACGCACTCGGGCTGACCGATACGGAATCGCTTCTTTCGTATTATCCGCTTCGCTACGAAGTGCTCAATGCCAAAAACCCGGACGAATGGGAAGAAGGAGAGCGGATCACGTTTTTCGGCCATGTGGCCGGCGCCGTCCGCTCCTTTCGCTATGGCCGCAATCAGCTGGTATCCCATTTCCAGGTACAGCTTCAGGACGGTTATGCAGAAGTGACGATTTTCAACCGGCCATGGGCATCCAACATGTCTGACGGCACCCCGATCACCGTCACCGGCATTTACAAAGGCCGTCACAAAGTAACGGCCATGACCTATAACAATAAGCCTCTCGAGGAACAGGAGGCGGTAACACCGGTCTACTCCGCCAAAGCTGAGATCCAGCAGCGCACGATCCGTGCCTGCATCCACAAAGCTCTGGAAACAGAGATCCCCGATGTAACGCCCATCCGCTTTCAGCGCGCCTACCGCCTCATGACCCGCGGCCAGGCACTGCACCGGATCCATGAACCGAAGTCGATGCAGGATGTACAGCTCGCATCCCGCACCCTCAAGTACCAGGAGTTTCTGCAGTTTTTTACGACCGCAGAGCTCATGAAGAATGAAAACGGAGGCGGAGCCTACAAGACGCCGCGTCACGTCGATGAACAGCGTGTCCTGAAACTGCTCAAATCGCTGCCCTACGAGCTGACCAGGGATCAGGCAAAAGCGGTCCGTGACATTCTCAAGGACATCGAAAGCAACCATGTGATGCACCGTTTGCTGCAGGGGGATGTGGGATGTGGAAAGACGATGGTCGCCGCCATCGCTCTTTATGCGTGCATGACTGCCGGCTGCCAGGGCATCCTGCTGGCACCCACGGAACTGCTGGTGCGCCAGCACATGGAGACGATCCGCGCTCTGTTTGATGATTTTCATGTCCGCTGCCTGTATGCGGGCATGCCTGCAGACGAGCAGGAGGAAGTAAGAAAGGAAGCAGCGGAAGGAACCGTGGATCTTCTGATTGGAACCCATTCGCTGCTTTCAGATACGGTGCAGTTTAAAAAGCCGGGCCTTCTGGTCATCGATGAGCAGCAGCGCTTCGGCGTCGAACAGCGGCGCGCAATCTGGAAGAAGGCGGAGGGGGTCGACTGCTTACTGATGAGCGCTACCCCGATTCCAAGAACGCTTGCGTCTGCCTTATTCGGCGACATGGATGTGAGTACGATCGAATCGATGCCCCCGGGACGAAAGCCCGTACTGACCTATGTGCTGAAGGAAAACAGCTTTCGCAGCGTCCTGAGCGATGTTCAGGCATTGCTTGCATCGGGCAGGCAGCTGTATGTCATCTGTGCCTCGATTGATCCCAACGATGATTTTCCAGTCCGTCCGGTTTCCGTCGTTGAAAAGAATCTTACGAAGCTGTTTGCGGGCTATACGGTTGCCGCGATGCACGGCTCAATGAAATCGGAAGAGAAGGATGCCGTCATGGAGCGCTTTCTGCACAATGAGGTGCAGGTTCTTGTATCGACGACGGTGGTCGAGGTCGGTGTCAATGTGCCCAATGCGACGGGCATGATCGTCTATGATGCGGACCGCTTCGGCCTTTCCCAGCTCCATCAGCTGCGGGGACGCATCCAGCGCGGCAGTGAGCAGGGAATCTGCTGGCTTTTAAGTGATACGAAGGATTCCAATGCCCGTAAGCGACTGAACGTTCTGGCCTGTGAAACGAGCGGCTTTGCGATTGCCATGGAGGATTTACGGCTGCGCGGACCGGGTGATATACTTGGAACGAGGCAGAGCGGCCTGCCCGGCTTCAGCATCGGCTCGCTTGCGGAGGACACAAAGATTCTTGAGCAGGCGCGGCTGGACGCAAAGACGGTTGTTCTGGATCCGGAAAATCCGGATTATGTGCCGCTTCTGGAGCATGTACAGTCCGAGTATCATGTGTCTTCGTTAGAATAGAAACAGATCTTGGACGGGGAGAATTTTTCTGTGACAATTACCGAATGGTTCCGCCGGCATGGCGTTGAAATACATAATGAACAGCTGCTTGTGGAGGCCTTTACCCATACCAGCTATGCCAATGAACATCATACGGGCTACGACAATGAGCGGCTCGAGTTCATGGGCGATGCGGTGCTGCAGCTTTGGAGCTCAAAGGAAATCTATCCTCTGAAACCGGCCCTTTCCGAAGGTGAAATGACCCGTCTGCGCTCGCGTCTGGTACGGGAGGAGACACTTGCCGCCTATGCGCGCAGAATCGGTCTCAATCAGATGCTCAGGCTGGGCAGCGGAGAAGAGAAAAGCGGCGGAAGGATGAAGGATACAATCTGCGGCGATATGTTCGAAGCGGTTCTTGGCGCACTGTATCTGGATTCAGGATGGGACACGGTGGACCGCTGGCTGACTGCGATCATGAAGCCGGACATCGTTCATCCTTCGGAGTCCAATGCCTTCAAAGACTACAAGAGCCTTCTGCAGGAATATGTGCAGACGGACAGCCGCCGCAATGTGCGGTATGAGCTGGTCAAAGAAGTCGGCCCTTCCAATGCGCCGCAGTTTACGATGAATGCCGTGGTCGACAATCTTGTGATGGGAACGGGTGTCGGCCCGTCCAAGAAACAGGCGGAGGAAAATGCCGCCAGGGATGCGTTTGAAAAAATGGTCCGATGAGACCAGGGGGAAAAATACAATATGATCATTTCAGCCATGCTCGCAAAGCTCCATGACGGAACACTGGATTCGACGCTGCTCCACCTTTATGGTGAGCACCGCCTTGATCAGCAGAAACAGCGCTATGAGAAGATCCTTCAGGAAGGGATCTCGCGCTTTGGCGATGTTGAGGCAATTCTTGTCTCGGCACCGGGCCGTACCGAAGTCGGCGGCAACCATACGGATCATCAGCTGGGAAGGGTTCTGGCGGCTTCGATTGATCTGGATGCCCTGGCGGTAGTCGTTCCAACCGATGACAATACGGTCAGCTATGCGGCGGATGCCTTTGCCGTGGCGCCGGTTGTTCTCGATGATCTTGCGATTCGCAGCAGCGAAGTCAATACTTCGGCCGCTTTGATCCGCGGCATCGCCGACGGCCTGAAGAAAAAGGGCTATGCAGTCGGCGGCTTCAAGGCCTATGCAGAAAGCGACGTGCTGCCCGGATCGGGCATGAGCTCTTCGGCCGCCTTTGAGATTCTGATCGCCAAGATCTTCAGCCTCCTCTACAACGATGATAGAGTCGATCCGGTCGAGCAGGCCAAGATCGGCCAGTATGCCGAGAATGTCTACTTCGGAAAGGCAAGCGGATTAATGGATCAGACCGCCTGCGCAGTCGGCGGCTTTGCGGCGATTGACTTTGCGGACAAAGAAAATCCGGTCGTAGAGAAGGTGGACTTTGACTTTGATGCCAGCGGCCTTTCGCTTGTATTGACGGATTGCCGCCAGTCGCATGCGGAGCTTTCGGATGAGTATTCCAAAATGCCGGCCGAGATGAAGGCGGTTGCGAAGGTGCTGGGGCACGAGGTGCTTTCCCAGTGCAGTCTGGCGGATCTGATTGCCAATGCCAGGACGATCCGTGAGCAGTGCGGTGACCGTGCCTTCTTAAGAGCCTTCCATTTCTTCCATGAGACCGAGCGGGCAAAGAAAGAAAAGGAAGCCTTGGCCGCAAAGGATACGGACCGTTTCCTGCAGCTTGTCATTGAAAGCGGCGAATCCTCCTTCATGTTCCTGCAGAACGTGTATCCGCCCAATGATTCGAAACATGAGAGCCTTGCGGTCGGTCTTGCCCTGTCCCAGGAGCTTCTCAAGGGGAAGGGCGGCGCATGGCGCGTTCATGGCGGCGGCTTTGCCGGAACGATTCAGGCCTTTGTTCCAAACAGTCTTGTTGAAATCTACAAGGCAACGATGGAACATACGTTTGGTGAAGGATGCTGCTACGTTCTGCGCATTCGTGACTGCGGCGGCGTGAAAATCGCCTGATAGTTTTCTGTGATCGAAAAGGGCTTCTCCTACAGCAGGAGGGCCCATTTTTTGCCCTGGATTGACCGGTCCAATAATTTATATATACTAATCTATAGATTAGTAATGTACAGATTAGTAAAAAGGAGGACATCATGACAATGTTCATCGGACGTGAGCGGGAGTTGAGTACGCTGAAGAGGATGTATGCTTCTGAGAATTTTCAAATGCTGATTCTTTATGGGCGGCGCAGGATTGGGAAAACGACGCTTCTGAACGAATTTTCCAAAGATAAGAATCCGATCTTTTACACGGGTGTTGAAAGCAAGGATGATGAGAATCTGAAGGGGCTTGGAAGGACTGTTTTTTCCTATTTCAGCGGAAGTGACGCCGGAATGAGCTTCGCATCCTTTAGTGATATTTTCGACTATATGACTGCCGAAATCGGAAAGAAAAAGGGTGCCGGAAAACAACTGATCATTCTGGATGAATATCCTTACATAGCTGCCGGTGCAAAAGAAGTATCCTCAATGCTTCAAAGAGTTATTGATCATGACTGGAGCCGCATGAATATCATGCTGGTTCTCTGCGGCTCTTCCATTACATTCATGGAAGAAGAAGTTCTCGGGGCTAAATCGCCGCTTTATGGAAGGCGAACGGGCCAGATGGATCTGAAGCCATTCGACTATCTGACATCTGCGCGGTTTGTTCCTGAGTATCCTCCTGAGGATCAGGCGATCGTTTATGGAGTTACAGGAGGCGTACCTAAGTATCTCTCTATGTTCGATCCGCAGAAGTCGTTGGATGAAAATCTGAGTCAGCAGTATTTCGATCCTTCAGGCTATTTCTATGAAGAGCCGCAGAACATGCTTCGTCAGGAGTTCCGGGATATCTCTTTGTACTTTGCTATTCTTAACGCCATTGGCAGCGGCAGTTGTCAGGTAAATGAAATATCCAGCAAGACCGGATTTAATTCCGAAAAGGTGGTTCAAGCTCTTCAGAAGCTGGAGGTGGTCCGGATCATTCGAAAAGACATACCGATTTTGAATGAAAAAAACAGAAAGCTCAGCCAGTATGTCATTCAGGATGGTATGTTCCGCTTCTGGTTCCGTTTTCTTCCAAAAGGGTTGAATACGATCGAACGTGGATTTGGAAAAGAATACTATGAAAATGCCGTACGGCCGTTTCTCCATGAATATATGGGACCGGTATTTGAACTGATCTGTCAGGATTATACGGCTGCCTGCGGAATGACGAACGGCTATGGTTTCATCGTTAACCGTGTAGGAAAATGGCGCGGCTCAGATCCGGTCCGGAAAGAACAGACAGACATCGATGTAGTTGGAATCGGTGATGCAGAAAAAAAGGCTGTCATTGGTGAATGCAAATTCAAAAACGAGCCGGTCGGCCGTCAGGAATATGAAACTCTTCACGAACGTGCTAGATTGATTTCACCTTATCATGTTGAACATTTTCTCCTGTTTTCGCTGAATGGTTTTACGAAATGGGTGATGGCTCAGGCGGCAGAGGATTCTTCTCTTGAGCTTGTTTCCATGACGGATTTATACAGGCAAAACTTCTAATTGCTCTGTTAAGGAATAACAGGTAGCCTGTATTCTTTGCGACTGTGGATCATCTTTCAGAGATTTGGCCTGCTGTAACATTTATTGTGGACGGTTCGGAAATCCGGATCATGAATCTGGCTGTGTATGCTCTGAAACGTCAGCAGGCGCAGATACAGGACGAAGAGGAAAAGGCCGGCATCACTTCGGATGAAGATGTCAAGAGCTGATATCTTTCTTTTTCGTGCTACAATGCGCACGTATGACAGCGATTCTCGATTTGCTGCAGGAAGAAAATTCCATCGGTACCTCGCTGACTCTGAAAGGAGTCCGTTTTTATCGGGCCGATAAACGGATGGAAGTGACGCTTGCGGCTCCATCTATTCTCACATACAGCGATTACATGCACCTGCTGCAGGGACTGAAACAGTGGAGCGGCATTCCGGTGCGGCTGATTATTGAAGCTGCTTCCAATGCCATCAGCGACTTTGAACTGCAGAAATACATCGGTGCCTGGTGTGCCTCGCACGGCAGGTTTCAGTTTCTTGCGGATGCGACGGTATCCTATAAGGCAAATGAAACGCATCTGACCTTCCGCTTTGCCAGTCAGCAGCTGATCGCCTCCTCTGCGGAAGCCTTTGATGCCCTGACGCCGTTTTTAAGTGACATCGGCCTGCCGGGTGTATCGATGCATGGGGAACTCCTGGCGCAAGACGGTGTCAAGGTGGAAACGGTGAAGGCATCGGCGGCGGCCATGGCTGCCGCGGAACCGGCTCCTTCTTCCAGTGCACATCCATTCAACAAAGCCAACGGTTCCAATGGCGGCGGCGACTATCCCAGGCGGAAATACGCCGGACGCAAAGCCGAAGACTATACGCCGGTCGAGCTGAAGAATGTTCAGGATCCGATTGACAACGTGCGCTTTGAAGCCACGGTTTTTGCGCTTGAGACGATCGAAACCAAGACCGGCCGCCATATTCAGACACTTTCGCTGTATGACGGCACTTCGGCCATTCTGGCCAAGCGCTTCGAAGGCAAGCGCTGCACGATCGAAGAAATGGGGGAAGTCAGCGAAGGGGATCGTGTCGCCGTTACCGGATCCATCAGTATGGATACCTATGCCAAAGATCTTGTTCTTCTGATTGATCATCTGGATAAGCTTCCAGCCGTTTCCGTCACGGATCCTTCCAGGGAAAAGCGCATCGAACTGCACATGCATACGAACATGAGCGAAATGGACGGCATCTGCGAACCGGAGAAGGTCGTCAAATATGCATGGAATCTCGGCATGCCCGGCATCTGCATCACGGACCATTGCGACGTGCAGTCCTTCGTCAAGGCCTATAACACGGCAGCCAAACTCAAGAAGAGCGATCCTGAGCGGAAGTTCCAGGTCGGATTCGGATGTGAAATGAATATGGCCGACAGCCGGCTGTGCATTGTGCGCAACCCGGTGGATACCCTGCTGTCGGAAGGAGAGTACATTGCCTTCGACCTTGAGACGACCGGCCTTTCCGCATACTATGACTCGATCATTGAATTCGGCGGCGCCCGGATCCGCAATGGCGAAGTCGTGGAGACGAAGCAGTTTTTCGTCAAACCGCCGCATCCCATTCCTCCCTACATTACGCTGAAGACCAACATCTCCAATGAAATGGTTGCCCAGGCGCAGACGTTTCCGGAAGTCGTCGACGAACTTCTGGCATGGCTCGGGGATGCTGTGCTTGTCGCCCATAATGCGACCTTCGACTACAATTTCCTCAATGAGGAGCTGCGCCGCATCGGCCGCCCGAAACTGAAGAACTGCACGATCGATACCCTGGATATGGCCCGGGCACTTATGCCGGATCGGCGGGCGTATCGTCTTGGCAACATTGCCCGTTACTATCGTGTTGCCTACGATGAAGAGTCTGCCCACCGTGCCAACTACGATGCCGAGTGTCTGGCACTGGTTTTCCTGTGCCTTCTGCGTGATGCGGGCAGGAAGGGGGCCAAAACCGTTTCCGATCTGCAGTATTCGCTGCAGAATGATCAGGCCTATAAGAAAGTCCGCCGCTCCCATGTTATTGTCATGGCCCGCAACCGTGAAGGCATGAAGCGGCTCTACCAGCTTGTTTCTCAGTCCATGACAAAGACACTGGCGGTCATGGGCAAGACTTCAAAGGACGGCGGCGAAATTACCGCTGAGCCCCGTGTCCTCCGCTGCGAGATTGAAAAGGACCGCAGGAATCTCTTGATCGGGACAAGCTGCCTCAACAATGAGGTGTTTGAACTTGCCTGCAATGGTGACGATGAGCGCCTCATGAAGGCAATGATGTTCTATGACTATGTCGAAGTGCAGCCGCTGAGCAACTACGGGACCTATATTGCCATGGGCAATCTGCCCAGCGTCGACCGCCTCAAGAGCGTTCTGCGCCGCATGATCACCATGGCGCGCCGGCTGGGTATTCCGGTCGTGGCGGACAGCGATGCCCACTACTGCAGCAAAGATCAGAAGATCTTCCGCGACGTCTACATCATGAACCAGGGCGTCGGCGGTGCCGCTCATCCGCTGTACATCCGCGATGATGCGCTGCGCATGCGTACGAAGAACCCGGACCAGCACATCCGTTTCGGCGATGAGATGGTGGAGGATTTCGCGTGGCTCAACGATCCCGCTCTTGTCCATGAAATTGTCTTTGAAAATCCGGAAAAAATCATGGCGATGCTCGATCCGAAGACCCGTCCGGTTCCTTCCGGAACCTTTCCGCCGTCGCTGGAAGATTCCGCCCAGCATCTGCGTGACATCTGCTACCGGACGGAACATGCGATGTATGAGTTTGAAGGCAAGGTGCCGGACATTGTTCACAACCGTCTCGAAGAGGAGCTGGAGAACATCATCCGCAACGGCTTCGATGTCCATTACTACATCGCCCATCTGCTCGTCAAGAAGTCCAACATGGACGGCTACGTCGTCGGTTCCCGTGGATCCGTCGGATCCTCCTTTACCGCAACGATGTCAGGCATCACGGAGGTCAACGCGCTGCCGCCGCATTATCTGTGCCCGTCATGCCATTACAGTGAATTTTTCGATGATCCCAAAATCAAGTCGGGCTTCGATCTGCCGGACAAGGTATGTCCCAAGTGCGGCGCCACGATGAAGGGCAACGGACACAACATTCCGTTCCAGACCTTTCTCGGTTTCAATGCGGACAAGGTTCCGGATATCGACCTGAACTTTTCCAATGAATACCAGTGGCGCGCCCATGCCTTCATCAAGGAGGTGTTCGGCGACCGTCACGCCTTCCGTGCCGGTACGATCGGCACCGTTGCGGAAAAGACCGCGTACGGCTATGTGTCAGGCTATTGCGAAAAGCTTGAAATTTCAGACATGCGCCGGCCGATGCGCGACTATCTTGCCAAGAACTGTCAGAACGTCAAGCGTACAACCGGTCAGCATCCCGGCGGCATCATCATTATTCCGGACGGCTATGAGGCGGAGGACTTTACGCCGGTGCAGTATCCGGCCAACGATCCTTCCGCAGACTGGCTTACAACCCACTACGACTTCCATGATATTCATGACAATGTCCTGAAGTTCGATATTCTCGGCCACGTTGATCCGACCGCCATGCGCTTATTGCAGAGAGTTGCGGACCGCAAGCCGATGACGCTTCCGATGAATGATCCCGAGACGCTGTCGCTGTTCTATTGCGACGATGCGCTGAAAGCGGATCCCCGCGTCTATAAGAAGGAGACCGGGGCGCTTGGCCTTCCGGAATTCGGTACCCGCACAACGCGGCGCGTTCTTGAAGAGACGCGGCCCCATCATTTCTCGGAGCTCGTGATGATCTCCGGTCTTTCCCATGGTACGGACGTCTGGGCGGGCAACGCGGAAGCACTTGTGCAGGCGGGGCATCCGCTGTCGGAAACGATCGCGTGCCGTGACGATATCATGACCTACCTTCTGGAAAAGAAGCTGGAGCCGATCAATGCCTTCCACATCATGGAACATGTCCGTAAGGGCAAAGGCCTGACGGAGGAAGAGGAAGCCGATATGCGGGCCCATGATGTGCCGGACTGGTACATTGATTCGTGCAAGAAGATCAAGTACATGTTCCCGAAGGCGCATGCCGTTGCCTACGTCATGATGGCCGTCCGCATTGCCTGGTATAAGGTCCACGAACCGTGGAACTTCTATATCCAGTATTTTTCGCTGCGCTGTGATGCATATGAGCTGGAGACGATGACCAAAGGTCTCGCCGCGGTACGTGCCCGTATGAGTGACATCAGTATGCGGATGGAACGCGGTGCCGCCAATCCGGCGAGCGCGAAGGAAAAGTCTCTCTACGATACGCTCGAAGTGTGCGAGGAGCTGTATGCCCGCGGCTATTCGATTGCGCCGGTTGATCTGTACAAGTCGGAAGCCACCGTCTTCCGTGTCGTTAAGCCCGATACGAAGACGATCATTCCGCCGTTTACGGCCATTGACGGTCTTGGTGCATCCGTCGCCCAGAGTGTGATTGAGGCACGCGAACAGGGACCGTTCCTTTCCAAGGAAGATCTGAGGAAGCGTACGAAGCTGAGTGATACCCATATCCATAAGCTGGAGGCAATGGGCTGCCTGCAAGGCCTTGATGAAACCAATCAGATTTCACTGTTCTGATTGACAGAATTTCCGCCGCCGCAAGCCAACGTATTTCAATCATTGGTTAGGCGACATAAAATATGGCTCAAGTGAAACAGCCTTGGAAGTATGAAAAATCGCTTGAAACAGCGATTTTGCTTTGCTATAGTTGTGATGTTCAAAGGAGTGCGCAAGCACTCCTTCATTCTTGTTCAGGCTTGTTCGGGAGGACTATGGAAGATACTGAGAAAATCAGAACACTTGCGGAGCCGGTCATCGAAGAATGCGGCGTACATCTGTATGACATCGAGTGGGTACAGAACGGGAAAGACCGTACGCTTCAGATTTCGATCATTCGGGACGATGGGACGATGGATCTGGATACGTGTGCAGCGGTGAGTGAACGATTGTCCGAGGCGCTTGACAGTGCCAATGTGATCGCGTCGGCCTATACGCTGGAAGTATGCAGCCCGGGTGCGGAGCGGAAGATCCGTGATCTTTCGGAGCTTGCCTCTCTTCCGTATGTCTACGTGCGGCTCAAGCATCCGGTATCGCATCTGCTTGAGTTTACCGGACAGGTGGAGTCTTACCAGGACGGCACAGTGACGCTGAGCTATCGGGATAAGGCAGTCAAAAAACATGTTTCGTTTGCGGACACTGAAATTGATTTCATCCGCTATGCAGTTCAATTTTAAAAAGGAGAAAGAAGTTTCTAAGTATGCCAATCAATGTAAAACAGTTAACGGAAGCCCTCAGTGCTGTTGAAGATGAAACCCGTATTTCGGAGGACATCATCATCGATGCGCTGAAAGATGCCTATGGCAAGGCATATAAGAAGACGATGGGGCTCGATGACATTAATGTAGAAGTGGAGTTCAATCCGAAGAAAGGCACCTTTGACATCTATCAGATCTACAACGTCGTTGAAGATGTGCAGGACGATGAGCTTGAGATGGATCTGGAAGAGGCGCGCAAATGGAAGCGTGATGCGATCCTCAATGATCAGGTCCGCCGCAAGGTCGATGTCAATGTTGACGATATGACGCGTGCGGCCGTTTCTCTGGCCCACAATGTTCTGCGCCAGAAGATCCGGGAGGCGGAGAAGGATGCGATCTACAACGCCTATATCGATCAGCTGTACGATATGACGATCGGTATTGTTGAATCGGTGAAGTCGACGTTTGCGCTGATCAACCTCGGCAAGACGACGGCTCTTCTGCCCAAGGCGGCGCAGATTCCCGGTGAGCGGCTGGTCGAGGGTCAGCGGATCCGTGTCGTGATTACGGAAGTGAACAAGGATTCCAAGAGTTCGCAGGTTGTTGTGAGCCGCGGGGATCCGATGCTGGTGAAGCGTCTGTTTGAGAAGGAAGTCCCGGAGATTGCGCAGGGCATTGTTGAGATCAAGGCCATTGCCCGTGATCCGGGTGACCGTACCAAGATGGCGGTTGTGTCCTACAATCCGGAAGTCGATCCGATCGGTGCCTGCATCGGTCAGCGTGGTCAGCGTGTGCAGCAGATCATTGAAGAACTCCATGGTGAGAAGATCGATATCTTTGAGTGGAGCGAAGATGTTTCGGTACTTGTGAAGAACGCACTGGCTCCGGCTGAGATCAAAGAGGTTCTGCCGGGCGAGGATGATAAGAGTCTGATCGTTGTCGTCGATGAGGATCAGCTTTCCCTTGCCATCGGCAAGAAGGGCAAGAATGCACGTCTTGCCGTGAAGCTGACGGGTCGCAAGATTGATATCAAGACCAAGGCGGAACTGATTGCCAACGGCGTCGACTATGATGCTCTGGTTGAGCTGGCTGCCAAAAAGCGGGCTGAGCTGGCGGCTGCCAAGGCAAAGCGTCAGGCCGAAAAGAAGGCTGAAGATACAGCTGTTCTCAGCGAAGAGGAACAGAAGGCGCAGGCTAAACTTGCGGCTGCCCGTGAGCAGGCGAAGCAGGCTCTGGAAGCTGCTGGCGATGAGCTGATTCCGGAAGAAATGCAGGAAACGCTGAGCGATCGTGCTCGCGATGAAGTGTTCTCGAGTGAGGAGCCGGCAGATGCAGCGAAGAAGGATGAAACTGCAGAAGCGGCAGCCCAGGAAACACCTGCGGAAGCAGAAGATGTCAAGGAAGCAGCGGAACCGGAAGTGAACGAAGAAGCGGTAGAACAGGAAAACACCGCAGCATCTGAGGAAACGGAAGAAGAGGAAACCTCACAGCCAGTCATGAACGAGGAAGAACAGAAGACTAAGGCCGCTTCGAAGAAGCGGAAGGTGGATCTGGAAGAGATGGCACAGAAGAATGATTATGTGTCTGTCTTTGAGAAACTTGCCGATACGTCGAAGCCGCATGGCGATACGCGTCCGAAGAAGAAGTATTCCAAGCGCAAGAGCGAAGATGAGGGCGTGAAGCTGACCAATGCCGAGCTGATGAAGCAGCTTGCGGAAAAGAACAAGTCGCTGCAGGACAATTCTGTCAAGCCGGTTTATACGGAAGAAGAGCTTGCGGAAATTGAGGCGCAGCAGGAAGCCGATGAAGAATCCCAGTACGATATCGATTACGATGAGTATGAGGATTACTACAAGGACGACGAGACGAAGTGATGCGTAAGATTCCGATGCGCCGCTGTGTGGCCACAGGTGAGCAGCTTCCCAAGAAGGAGCTGCTCCGCATTGTCCGTACGCCGGAGGGAGAACTGAAAGTGGACCTGACGGGACGGATGAATGGACATGGCGCCTATTTGAAGAAAGATCCGGCTGTGATTGCTGTGGCCAAAAAAAACCGGGCCCTTGAAAAGGCATTGGAAACCAGGATCCCGGACGAGTTCTGGGATCAGGTGCTCAACGCAATGAAGTAGTCAGTTAAACAAAATGGAAAGAGGTGATGTCCGAAACAGCTGAATCGAAAGTACGCACGGCGTACTTCCAGGAAAGGAGAAGATAACTATGCCAGGAAAAAAAGCTCCTGCAAAACGCAACAACAGCAATTCCAACAATAACAAGAACCGGTCGCAGAATAAGAACCGCGGTCCGCAGCGTCAGGATCAGCGCCCGTTCAATAACCCGGCTGCTGCCAAGAAGGCTGCGCCGGATATTCATGCGATCGAGTACAGCGACGGCATTACGCTTGGTGAACTTGCCAAGAAATGCGGCCGCACTCCTTCGGAGCTGATCAAGGTTCTGTTCATGCAGGGAAAGATGGCGACCATCAACAGTACGCTGGACGATGATCTGGTCGATACCATCTGCCTTGAATATGACATTGAGCCGACCAAGGTAAAGCCGAAGGATGAAGATTCCCTCGAAGATGAGGAACCGGATGATCCGAAACTTCTGAAGCCGCGTGCTCCGATCGTGACGGTCATGGGTCATGTTGACCATGGCAAGACGACGCTGCTCGACTCGATCCGCAAGACCAAGGTCGCCTCCGGAGAAGCCGGCGGTATTACGCAGGCCATCGGTGCCTACCAGGTCACCGTCAACGGCCGCAAGATTACATTCCTTGATACGCCGGGTCACGAAGCCTTTACGGCCATGCGTGCCCGCGGTGCCGCGGTGACCGATGTTGCGGTCATTGTCGTTGCGGCGGATGACGGTGTGATGCCGCAGACCAAGGAAGCGATTGACCATGCGCGGGCCGCCAAGGTTCCGATGATCATCGCGGTCAATAAGATTGATAAGCCGGATGCCAATCCGGATCGTGTTCGCAGCGAGCTGGCTGACCTGGGCATTATGCCGGAGGAATGGGGCGGCGATACGATTTTCGTCAACATTTCGGCAAAGAAGGGAACCGGCATTCCGGAACTTCTCGAAACAATTCTGACGGTTGCGGATGTCCTTGAACTCAAGGCAAATCCGAAGAAGCTGGCGACCGGTACAGTCATTGAGGCTCGTCTTGATAAGGGCCGCGGCCCGGTGGCGACGGTTCTGGTTCAGAACGGTACACTGCATCACGGGGATCCGGTCGTCGTCGGCAACTGCTTCGGCAAGATCCGCCGCATGAGCGATGAAGACGGTCATGAGCTGAAGGCGGCTCCGCCTTCGACGCCGGTTGAGATCATCGGTCTCAATGATGTGCCGCAGGCAGGCGATCATTTCCGTGCCTATGATAATGAGCGTGATGCCCGTGCCATTGCGGACCGCCGCAAGCGCAAGGCAGTGGAGCTTGGCCGGCGCAAGAGTTCGGCCATGACGCTGGAAGATCTTTCGAAGGAAATTGCGGCCGGTGAGATCAAGGAAATTCCGGTCATCATCAAGGCCGATGTGCAGGGTTCTGCGGAAGCTGTGAAGTCTGCTCTCGAGAAGATCGAGGTTGAAGGCGTTAAGGTCAATGTCATTCATTCGACAGCCGGTGCCATCAATGAGGGCGATATCATGCTCGCAGATGCGTCGAAGGCGATGATCATCGGCTTCAACGTTCGCCCGGATGCGGCCATCCGCCGCAAGGCGGAAGAAGTCGGCGTGACGATCCGTCTGCACGACATCATCTACAAGGTGACCGAGGAAATGGAACACGCGATGAAGGGTATGCTGGATCCGGTATACTCCGAAGTCGTCATCGGTCAGGCCGAGGTGCGTCAGATCTACAAGATTTCCAAGGTGGGTACGGTCGGCGGCTGTATGGTTACGGATGGCAAGCTGACGGCAGGCTGCGGTGTTCGTCTGATCCGTGAGGGCATCGTCATCTACAATGGGAAGCTTTCTTCGCTCAAGCGCTTCAAGGACGACGCCAAGGAAGTGAACCAGGGCTATGAATGCGGCATCATGATCGAGAACTATAACGACATCAAAGTCGGCGATACGATTGAAGCCTACGTGGAACAGGAAGTAAAGCAGGACTGAGTCTATGAGTTCATCCATTAAGCAGAAGCGTCTGGAAGCGATCATCCGCCGCGATATTTCCGAGATCATTCAGTATGATGTCAAGGATCCCAATGTCGGTTTCCTTACGGTGACGGACGTCAAGGTATCCAATGACCATTCCTATGCGACGATCTATGTCACCTTCATCGGCAAGGGCTATCAGAAGAAGGAAGGCATGGAGGCACTGGAGCGGGCAAAGGGATACATTCGTTCGCAGCTTGCCGCACAGCTGGATATCCGCCGCTGCCCGGAGCTGATCTTCAAGATTGACAAGAGTGAGGAACGCGGTCAGCGCATTGATGAAATTATCCGTGAGATTCATAAGGATGATGAGCTCAAGAAAGCTGACCAGCCGGAAGATACCGAAGAAACCGGTGCGGATCCACAACAGTAAACAGTAGAAAAGAAAAAAGGCTGCGGTCGCTGACGATGATAAATCGTCGCTGATCGCAGCTTTTTACAAATAACCGGCGAGAAAGCCCAAGTGCTTCAGCCTTGGGATGAAAGCCGGACCGTGCACAGCAGAAACACTCTTTCTGTTGCGTATCATATAATAGGAACACAGTGATGAAGGGATACAAGTTCAGATTAGAACCGAACGAAACACAGAAGAAGCAGATTCAGGAAACGCTGGATTCTGCTCGTTTTGTGTACAATCGTTTTCTGGATCTGAACGAGTATGCATATCAGACAGAAGGCATCCATCTTTCATATGCAATGATGTGCTCACTATTGACGGATCTGAAGCTCGACCCTGAATATCCGTGGCTGAAGCAGGCTGACAGTATGGCACTGCAGACTGCGCTGAAAGATCTGGATGAAGCATTTCAGAATTTCTTTGCCGGACGTGCAAAGTATCCGAAGTTCAAGACCAAGAAGCATGCGTATAAGTCTGCATATCGCACACGCAATCAGAAAAACTGCATTCAGATTATTGATAAGCACCATGTAAAACTTCCGAAGCTTGGCGTTGTCCGGGCCCGCATTTCAAGGTTTCCGCATGGCGTAATCAAGAATGCAGCAATCTCGCTGACTGCGACGGGCAAATATGAAGTTTCTTTCTGCGTGGACGAAATTTCAGTTTCAAAGAAATCCGCAGGCGGAGAGATTGCCATTGACGTAGGGCTGGCCGAGTTCTACACAGATTCCAAGGGCCGCATTGTCGAGAATCCACGTATTCTTGCAAAGCTAAGCAAGAAGCTTGCCCGGGAACAGAGGAAGCTTTCGAGAATGTATGAAGCCGCAAAGAAAGCAGGCCGTCGCCTGCGTGAGTGCCGTAATTATCAGAAGCAGCGGATCAAGGTCGCAAAGATCCATGAACGTATTGTCAACACCAGAACCGACTTTCTGCAGAAGCAGAGCACGGCATTGGCTGATGAAAACCAAATCATCTATGCCGAGTATCTGAATATCCGCGGAATGGTCAGAAACCACAAGCTGGCAAAGGCAATCAGCGATGTGAGCTGGAGTACGTTCTTTCAGATGCTGGAATACAAAGTAAAAGAACGTAACGGCTTTCTGATCAAAGTCGATACGTTCTATCCAAGCTCGCAGATCTGCCATGAGTGCGGATATAAGAACCCAGCTGTGAAAGATCTGAAAGTGCGGAAATGGATCTGTTCTCAGTGCGGAGCCGTGCATGATCGTGATCAGAACGCTGCGCGGAATATTCTTTCAGAAGGGATTCGAATCTTCAACGAACCGCAGACTGCAGTTTCTGTAATCTGAAATAAATATTCGTACCGTGGGGCACACGGGAAGTAACGCTTGCGGAGAGAGTGTAAGACGGCGCAATGCCGCAGTTCTCAGCGAAGCAAGAATCCCACAGGCTTTAGCCGTGGGAGTGTCAATATGGCAATTAATCGCGGCGGAACAGGTCGCGGGTATAGACCTTGTCCTTCACGTCGTCGAGGTCTTTGGCACTGTAGCGGTTGGCAAGGATCACGGCGCTTTGTTTCTTGAAGGAATCGAGGTTATTGACGACTCTGGAGCCATAGAAGGTGTCGCCGTTATTGAGTGTCGGTTCATAGATGATGACATTGGCGCCTTTGGCCTTGATCCGTTTCATGACGCCCTGAATCGAGCTCTGGCGGAAGTTGTCACTGTTGGCCTTCATCGTAAGACGGTACACCCCGATCGTAACCGTGTGTTCCGCTTCCGGCTGGTAGTCAATCTCATCGGAATAGTTGTAGTAGCCGGCTTTTTCAAGGACACGGTCGGCGATGAAATCCTTGCGGGTACGATTGGAATCGACGATGGCCTGAATCAGATTTTCCGGCACATCCCGGTAGTTGGCCAGCAGCTGCTTCGTATCCTTTGGCAGGCAATAGCCGCCATAGCCGAAGGAAGGATTGTTGTAATGGGTTCCGATTCTCGGATCGAGGCAGACGCCGTCGATGATGGAGCGGGAGTCGAGATTCTTCGTTTCGGCATAGGTATCAAGCTCATTGAAGTAGGAAACGCGCAGGGCGAGATAGGTGTTGGAAAACAGCTTGACGGCCTCGGCTTCCGTAAAACCCATGAAGAGAATCGGGATGTTTTCCTTCCGTGCACCCTGATCGAGCATATCCGCAAAGGTTTCTGCTGCCTGTTTTTCTTCCGCGTTGGAAAGATCTGTTCCGACGATGATGCGGGAAGGATACAGGTTGTCATAGAGCGCCTTCGATTCACGCAGAAATTCCGGCGCAAACAGAATGTGATCGCAATGGTACTTCCGGCGTACGCTTTCGGTATAACCGACCGGGATCGTGCTCTTGATGATGATCCAGGGAAGATGCGTGTCATCCTGATTTGCCGCAAGGGTCAGTTCAATGACTTCCTCGACAGCGCTTGTATCAAAGAAGTTTCTCGAAGAATCATAGTTGGTTGGTGCGGCAATGATGACATAATCCGCCTGCTGCAGATACTTCCAGGAGGGGTTGGAAGGTGCCTTTGTCTGATCGTTGAGCACTGCGTTGAGATCGAGTTTCTGGCTGCCTTCAAGGTCGGCGGCGAAGTACTTTTCGATCCATTCATCCTGGATCGGTGATCTGCGGGCGTTGATCATTTCCACCTTTTCGCCAATGATATCGAGCGCTGTCACCGTGTGATGCACCGCCAGCAGTGAAGCCAGCGAAAGTCCTACATAGCCCGTACCAGCGACGACGATTCTCTGACGTGGAACCGCCGGTTTTTCAGTCTTTTGCGAGGGATCATAGAAATAATCCGACGGTACAAGTCCGCATACGCCGCAAAGGTTCAGAAACTGATCCAGCGAAGGTTGATAGATGCCCTGTTCAAGATGGGAAAGGACGCTGCGGTTTAATCCCGCCTGATCAGCCAGTTTCTGCTGGTTCATCTGTTTCGCTTTGCGGAATTCGGCTACATCTTCCGCGAATTTATTCTGATTGAATGTCTGCATATGTTCTCCTGAGCAACATCATTATGGCATGACATTGGAACAATTAAAATAGTGTGTTACCAACAGCAACAAAAATGTTATACCTGCCTTCGGGAATATCCGTTTTCACTGTCTAAAGAAAGGTGAAAGGAGGACGTAAGAATATGCGTTCAATTCAGGTTTCCTGCCAGCAGCTGGAAGCGGCTGCAACAAGAATCAACGAGGCTCATGACACCTATCTGCAGGCAGTTTCCCGTCTTTACCAGAGTGTTGATGCGATGAAGGCCGGCTGGCAGGGGAAGGACAATCTTGCCTTCAGCGGCCGGATCGCGCAGTTTGAGACAGACTTCCGTCAGATGGCGGCGCTGTGTGCGCAATACGCCGATTTTCTGCGTACAAGTGCAGCTTCCTATCGGGCGATGCAGGAAGATCTCGCGGCAAGAGCCGGTACGCTGGGAGGTGTGTGATGGAAGGACTGAAGATATCGCTGTCTCAGGTTTCCCAGTGCGCCAGTGAGATTCGCTCCTGTTCCCAGGTGATGGCCGATGCGCTGGAGCGGATGCGCAGAGAAGTGTCGGCTACTTCGGGCAGCTGGATTTCGGAAGGTGGAGAAGCGATCCGTACCCGTTTCCAGACCTTCGCCGGCCGCTTTGAAAATCAGCGGCAGATGATGGAATCCTATGCTCAGTTTCTCGAACGTACGGTAGAAAGCTACGACTCGCTTGAGTCAACGATCATTTCCAATGCGGCAGGAATTCAGGCCTGACTACCGGCTGATCTTTGCCTTTCTTCTGGCGGCGGTCATTGTACTCAGCGGATGCACTCCAAAGCAGAGTGCTGCTGAAAATACGATGAAGCTTGGCGACTGGATTCAGCACATCTATGAAGAAGCCGGTCTGGCAGAGAGCGATCAAACGGCGCCCTACTACCTTTCCATCACTGGTGATCAGCCGTGTTATGCCGCGGTGCAGAGTGCTGTGGACTGGGGTATCCTTGATCCTTCGGATGGCTTTGATCCCGATCAGATCCTGACAAGGGAATGGGCCGCCTATACCCTGAGCCGGTTGAAGGAGGCGGATCTGCCGGATGTTGCGGATTCTTCGATTGTTGATCTTTCCCGTTCCCTGTTTCCAAAGGAAGTGAAGTATGCGGTCCGTATCGGACTCCTTGATCTTGATGAACAGAGCCGCTTTCACCCGAAAGAAGCGATGGACACGGCGCAGGCCATGGCGGCATTAAAGCAGGTTGTTTCCTGGATGGATGCCTGGGTACCTGAGGAAACCACTGCCGAAGTGGAATGGATCAATGGCGAAGAGCCTCTCTACAGTGAGGACTTTCGGATTCAGGAAGATGGAAGTTATCAGGATCAGCGGATCTATGAAGAGGGAGATACGATCTATTCCTATCCGGATGATACGTTTTACCGGATTGAAAACGGTCAGCAGGCCAGGGCGCTGGATGAAGATGAGGTGTTTGGCGATATCGACTACGAATATGCCGGTGAGCTGGATCTCAGCAATGCGCAGGTGGAACCCCTGGAGCAGAGTTTTGTTCCAGGGGGCTTCACCCCGCTGGTCAATACCTTTTCCTATGAGGACTGGAAGGTACGCACCAGCATTCAAAGCTCCGGTGTACGGGCGGAGATTTACAAGGAATATGACAAGGGAGGCCGAACGTTTGCAGCGTTCAGCCTTCATCATATCCGGCCCGTGATCCGCTGGAAAATGAAGGGCGGAAAGCTCGATGACAGTTGTATGAAGATCAGCTTTACAACGACGGAAAGCGTCGGGGCAAAGGCATCCGTGAAGCGCTACGGCGACTTTTCGCAGCTGCCTGAAAACCTCCGCTCGTTTTTAAGCGAAAAGAAGAGTGCCATGGAAACGACCATCCCGCTGGCGACGCTGCGCATCCCTCTGCCTGAGATTCCGGGGCTGAATCTTGTTCTGCGGCTGGAGCTGCAGCTGGGAGCGGATGGGCGGGCGGAACTGGTGCTGACGCAGAATCATGCGCTTGGCTTTGAAGTGCGCAACGGATCGATGCGCTCTTTGAACAGTACGGAAGGCACGGTTCAGGCGCAGGCACGGGCAAATGCCTGGCTGAGCGGAGGGGTGAATGCGGCTCTTGCCATGGGAAAAAAGAGACTTGCAGATGTTGCCCTGCATACGGGCATCAAAACCCAGTGCAAAACGACGCTGCATCTCTATGATTCCAATCAAAGGCATTCGGCGCAGGCACTGCCGGTTTCCAGCGAACTGTTTGAAGAAAATGAGCGTCAGCTGATCTGTGCCGATCTTACGGCAGAAACAATTCTGAAGACCGTGATCAATTCTTCTTCCACCCTCGCCGGAAAATTCGGTTTTTCCAAAACGTTTGATCTGTTGGGCGGGAAAGGAAAGATTACAATCGACGCTCTGACGGGGCATCTGGAAAGCGGAATGCTGGTGACAAAGTGTACACGCGGTGAAAGAGACACTGGCATCCACCGCGAAGCGGTCGATGATGGTGCAATCCAGCTGGAACAGTATGTTCTGTTTCTGAGAAACGGTGAGTCAAAGAAACTGCCGATCGTATCACTGCCGGAGGGAACAGGCCTTGATCAGCTGCGCTTCCGCTCTTCGCAGCCATCTGTTCGCGTATCGGCCGGCGGAGAAGTGACCGGAGTTGCAGAGGGAAGTGCCATCGTGAGTCTTGAAACGGCGGATGGCCGGTATCGGGCTGTTTGTTCCGTGATTGTGCGTGGTACATGATTCTTGTTCTGGCAGGCGGCGAACATGTTCTGCAGGTTCAGGACGGACACAGTTCTTCCTTTGACTTTGAAGGGATTCATTTTTCATTGAAGCAGGGGCAGCCGCCGGATCTTGTCTTTCAAAACAGAGAAGTCCCGTTAACGCCAGGGCTGACGGTTCAGCTGACGGAACGGATCGTGCTGCAGATATTCGGCATGGATGATGGTTTTGATACGGTGGAGGTGTTTGATCTTCCGGCAGTGATGACAATTGGAAATTCGATTGAGGATGATCTTTACATCATCGACCGCCGTCTTTCCCAGGCATGCATTTCGATTCAGGCGGATGAAATCTCCCTCCGGGAAGGAACGATACTTGGCAGAAACGGAAAGCGCGTCCATCAAAGCTGCCGGTATTCGGGCCGCGATGTGTTCGTGTTTGCGGCCATCCGCTTTTGTATTGTGGATCATTTCCTGATTCTGAAAAAGGGAGCGGCCGTTCATTGCCGCCTGAAGCGAGAACTGCCTTCGTATCCTGCAGAGTATTCCGGTATAGCGGCGCTTGTTTCTGTGCCGCAGGCACGGATGGCATCGTTTTCAAGAACGATGGTTGTGCCTTTGGAAGAGCCGTTAGAGGTCCATGATCCGGCGATGAGTCCGCTGGCGTTTCAGATGGGACCGGCACTGACCATGGCATTGGCTTCGTGTGCGGCCGGCATTCTGACGGTTCAGCAGGCAGTGGACAGCGGAAGAGCGTGGATCCAGGTGATGCCATCTCTGATACTGCCGTTGACGATGCTTGTCAGTACGCTGCTGTGGCATCCATTGCAGCGGGTGTATGACAAGCGCCGTATGAAAAAGCAGATGAATCACCGTTACCAGCAGTATGCGGCCTATTTATCAAGCGTTCGCAAAGACATCACCGACTTTGAAGATGCCTATGCCAGATCTGCCGAGACCCAGTTTCTTAGCGGCAGCGGCTCTTCGTTTCCGCCGTTTCAGAAAGGGTCCCATCATGGTGACTGGATGTTTGTATGTATTGGAAGAGGCACGGAATACTTTGATCTTCAGTTTCAGCACCACTTCCGCTTCCGCCATGGCGATTCGCTTGCCTTTCGAACAAGGGCGCTGCAGGAGGACTGTGCCGAGCGCAGGGATACGCCGCTATTGATTTCACTTCAAGATCATTCCGGCATCTCAATTCCAGAGGATGATGCACTTCTTGAAACCATTGTGCTGCAGTACTGCTGGTATTTTTCACCTTCGGACGCAGGCATTGCTTTGCTTGTGAGCCAAGATTGGCTGAATGATCATTGCTGGCTGCTCGAAGCGCCGCAGTGCCGGCTGGACGGGATGCGTTTGATCGCTGTCAATGACGCGGCTGCCCGGCGTGTTCGAGACCGGATTGCGGCCCATCCCGAGAAACACTTTCTTTTGATCGAGTCCAGAAATTTCGGCATCGATATCAATACTGACCATGTCAGCGTTTTGAAGGTGGAAGACATCCATTCCTGCTCATCCTTTTTCCGGATTCAGAAGAATCCGGATGGGTACATTCTGATCGAAGCAGACCGACAGCGCCGCTTTGAGATCCATCAGCTGACACAGGATCCATGGCTCTGGATGCGGCGGCTGAAACCCTATCTGCATGAACACCGGCACGTGCTTAGGGAATCGTTTCTCGATCTGTATCCGGATCTGAACCTGAACGAGATACGGAAGAGGGCATCTCTTCTTTCGGCACCGATTGGCTGGAACCATGAAGGTGAAACGATGGTGCTGGATCTCAGTGAAGACAGGCATGGGCCCCACGGTCTAATTGCAGGAATGACAGGATCCGGAAAAAGTGAACTGTTACTGACGATCATTCTTTCCCTGATGGTTTCTCATTCGCCAAAGGATCTGCAGTTTGTGCTGATCGACTTCAAGGGAGGCGGACTGGTGCAGATGCTGGAAAAGGGTGAACAGAGGGCCCCGCATATTGCGGCGGCGCTGGATAATCTGCAGACCTCTGAAATGGAGAGGGCATTGGCAGGACTTGCGCAGGAGTGCCGCTATCGGGAGGAATGTTTTCAGGAGCTTGGCCGCCTGAGTCAGAAACCGGTCTTTCATCTGCGCATGTACCGCGAGATCGCAGAAGAATACGGCATGGAGCCGTTACCGTATCTTATTGTTGTTGTGGATGAGTTTGCTCAGCTCAAAAAGGAACATCCGGAATTTCTGCATGAACTGATGTCACTCGCCAGGACGGGCCGGTCGCTCGGTCTCCACTTACTGCTGGCGACCCAGAAACCGGGAGGCATCATTGATGAGCAGATCCAGTCCAACTGCCGCTTCCGCATCTGTCTCAAAGTTCAAAGCCGCTCGGACAGTCTGGAGGTGCTCTCGCATCCCGACGCTGCAGATCTGCTGAGACCGGGTGAGTTTTATTTTCTTTGCGATCAGCATCTTCAAAAAGGCAGAGCCGCCTACAGCAGTGCTCCTTATGGAACTCTTCCGAAGGAAGTCCTGATTCTTGATGAAGAAATGAACATCAAGAAATCCATCCGTGAACCGCACACACCTCTTCCTCTTCAGGCAAAGAAAGTACTTGAAGCGATCCTTGAGGAAGATGGCAGCTATTATCCACGGCCCCTATGGAAAAAGATGCCGGCATCCGTTCCGCTGTGTGCTCCGGAGCGGCCGCCATTAGGAATCGGGATGCTGGATGACATTGATCACTGCCGTCTTCCATGGTACTGCCTGAAAAAGGAAGGAACACTGGTGCAGAGTCTAGACGCATCGATCCGGAAACAGGTGCTGAACACTGTGCTGAGTGTACTTGGCAAAGATTCTGAAGCCAGTGATGTCATCGTTCTGTTTCGGGATGAAGATCATAAAAGGAATTGCCAATCCGTATTTGGCCACGATTTTTTGACTCTCGGCAGTGAAGATACGGATCGTATGGAATGGCTGGTGGATATCGTTCAATCGGAGCGCTCCCGTTTTTTCTGGCTGATTGTCATTTGTGGCGGTTCCTTTCTTGCGGATGAGTCAAACCGGGAACTGTTTCTGCATCTATTGCAGAAGGAGTCGGATCATACCGCGGCCATTGTATTTACAGACACGATCGAAGCCATTCCGCATGCGGTCGCATCCCGTCTTTTGGAGCGGATCTCGTTCTGCCGCAATGATCGTGAACAGGCGATGCGTATGATCGGGGGAGCTGTGGATCGTATGCCTGCGCATTCCGATGGCCTGGTACGGATCGGGACAACAGGCATGATCTGCCGCTTTGTACTGCTGGAGACAATGGAAGAAGCCGCTCTGGGCACGTGTCTTCTGGAAGAAATACCGGAAGTGATTTGCGGCGAAGAAAGCGGAGATTCGATTCTGCTTGGCTACTCGTTAAAAACACAGGAAAAAGTGTTCTGGAACCGCGAACAGAGTCTGATCGTACTTGGTTACTACGATGAGGAGCTGGAAAGCCTGAAAGCGATTCTTAAGAATGATTGTTTCAGTTTCCTTTCTTTCTTCGACTATGAGCGGAAGAAAAGCAATGATCGTCAATTGTCAACGATTCCTGTTTTATTTGTCGGCGAAGGTTTCCAGGAACAGTTTGTTTTCCGTATGCACCGGGGCCATCCGCTCACAAAACACGAGGGCATACTGTTTCAGGGGACACGAAAGGAGGTGATCCGTCTTGTCAATGGTCCGTGTTCATCTGATTCTTCCAATGGACGAAGGCTGGCTGGAATGCAGGCTGGATGAGAGGGCAACGATATCCGAAAGCATTCATCTATTGGGAAAGCAGTTGTGCGCCGTCTATGACCTGGATCGGGACATGTTTCTGAATCCAGAACTTCCGGTCCGTCTTCTGCATCTTGTGGAAGGTACACGGCTGCTTGTCTATTGAATTGAAACCGGTTAGCTTGTTAAATTTCATCAACTGTTCACATGAAACCGTTGAATCGAATACTTAATATGCTAGAATACAATTGTCACAGAAAGAGTGACGATAGAAAGGTGGATCACATGTATCAGAATTCTGAGCGTACGGCCATTGTACTGGTCGATTACCTCAAGGGTTCGGCGGTGGTTCATGAATTTATGAGTGCAGACGATTTCGCACGTCTGCAGGCCCAGGAAGAGTCTGGCAATGTCAGAATCATGAATCACTACGAGCCTTTGCGCGAAGCCGCATAAGCGGTGTTTCCATTGAGGTAATGAAGGGTGCCCATGCCGGCACCTTTTTTGTGGCTGATTTATTCCTTACGTATGTGTAAAATAGGTAAGGTTATGAAAGTTCTCATCATTATTCCTGCCTATAACGAGCAGGACAATATTGTTTCTACGGTTACTGAGCTGCAACAGGTGTGTCCTCAGTATGATTATGTCGTCATTAATGACGGCTCTTCGGATCGTACGTCCCGCATCTGCAAGGAACATGGGTTTCATCTCATTTCGCTGCCTCTGAACCTTGGTCTTTCCGGCGCGTTCCGTACCGGGATGAAGTTTGCCTACCGTAATGGCTATGACTGTGCGGTTCAGTTTGATGCGGACGGTCAGCATGATCCACGCTATCTTCCTGCCATGGTGGAGCAGATGAATAAAACCGGTGCCGATATTGTCATTGGCTCACGTTATCTGGAACATAAAAAGGGACCAGGCATGCGTTCGGCCGGCAATTCTCTGATCAGCTTCTTTATCCGTCTTACGACGGGAAAGAAGATATGTGACTCTACCTCAGGCTTCCGTCTGTATGGTAGGCGGCTATTGGCCTGGTTTGCTAAATACATCAACTTTGAACCGGAACCAGATACAATTGCCTTCCTGATTCGGTGCGGCGCAAAGGTAGAAGAAGTGCAGGTTCAGATGCGTCCGCGTAAGGCAGGCGAGAGCTATTTCCATTTTTCTTCGATCGTTGCCTACATGACCCGGATCTGTTCATCCATTCTGTTTATGCAGTGGGTGCGTAAAAAGGAGGAACTCTGATGCCGTATTCGCTTCGTATTCTTCTGATTTTTGCGTCCGTGCTGACGCTGCTGTTCATTATCCGCAATATCCGCAAGGCAAAGCTGCGGCTGATTGACGGATTCTCCTGGGTGCTGCTGTCGATTTTCTTCATCATCATCAGTGTCTGGCCTGAAATCATCTATTCGCTGTCAAGGAAACTTGGTTTCATCTCCTCCATCAATATGGTTTACCTGATCGTCATCTTCCTGCTGTTATTGAAGCTCTTCTTCTCTTCGCTGAAGATTTCCGCTCTGGAAAGCAGGATCAACGAGCTGGCACAGGAAGTGGCATTGCGTGACAAGTCCTTTCTTGGCTTAAAGACCAAAGATGATCTTGAAAAAAAGGAGACCTCTTCCACAGAGAAGTCTTCCGAGCAACATTGAATCGAAAAACAAAGACAGCGTACAGACTGCAGTTGTGCAGATCCGTACGCTGTTTTGATTCTTATATAGCTGTATTGGTTTGTTACGAATGGCTACGATGATTACTGCGCATCCATCTGATAGGTATAGCCCTTCAGGAACGCTTTGGTACGCTCCGAGCGAGGGGAGGTGAACATCTGTTCCGGTGTGCCTTCTTCTTCAATGACGCCCTGATCCATGAAGACAATCCGGTCACTGACATGGCGCGCAAAGTTCATCTCATGCGTCACGATGATCATCGTCAGACCGTCATCGGCCAGCTGCTTCATTACCTGCAGAACTTCCTGCACCATTTCCGGATCCAGTGCCGACGTCGGCTCATCAAACAGCATCAGTCTTGGATTCATGCACAGTGCACGGGCAATGGCAACACGCTGCTTCTGGCCGCCTGAGAGGGTACTGACATCGGCATCCGCAAAGGACTTCATGCCGACCTTGTCCAACAGCTGCAGCGCCGTGCCAAGTGCTTCATTTTTGGAGCGGCCAAGTACTTTCTGCTGAGGAACGATGCAGTTAGCCAGTACGTTCATGTTCGAAAAGAGGTTGAAGGACTGAAAGCACATCCCGACCTTTGCCCGATAGGCATTGATGTCATGGATTTTCAGCACATCTTCTCCGAAGACGCGGATCGTTCCGCTGTCCGGTGTTTCAAGCAGGTTGATGCAGCGAAGAAGGGTACTCTTTCCTGAACCGGATTTACCGATCAGGGTAACGACTTCGCCTTCCTCAACATGGAAGCTGACACCCTTGAGGACATGATTGGATCCGAAGCTTTTTTCAATGTGATCAAGTTCAACGAGTGACATCGCTGTTTCCTCCCTGGGCCAATGACATACTGGTCGGATCCGTGTCGCTCTGCGGAAGGCTGGTCTTCTTCTGACGCATCTTCTTTTCAATCGCATTGAGAATCAGGGACGCAATCGTTGTCATGATGAAGTAGATCAATGCCTCGACAAAGTACATTTCCGTAAAGTGATAGGTGGAACCGGCGATACTCTTGGACTGGAACATCAGCTCTGTAATCGAAATGATCATCAGAACCGAAGAATCCTTGATATTGACGATCCATTCATTGCCGATGGCAGGGAACGCATTCTTGACCGCCTGCGGCAGAATGACGCTCATCATCGTCTGCGATGATGTCATGCCAAGGGAACGGGCGGCTTCATTCTGCCCCGGATCAACGGCTTGGATGCCGGACCGCAGAATCTCCGACATATAGGCACCGGTATTGATGGAAATGACGAACAGGGCAGCACCCATATTCGACCAGTGAATCACATTGACAAGTGAGTAGTAGATAAACAGAGCCTGAACCATCATCGGCGTACCGCGGAAGATCGCAATGTAGATATTGGCAATGACATCGAGAATCTTCTTTGTAATACACCAGGCTTTCGAGGCATTGGTATCCGGCTTCGATGCCCGAAGCGCCCCGACAAACAGGCCGATCACAAAGCCGCAGGCCGTACCGATTGTGGATACGTAGAGAGTTGTACGGATGCCCAGCCAGATACTGGCACTGTAACGGCTGAAGATATCGGCAATATTGGTAAAGAACATGCTCAGTTGCCTGCCGGCTGACGTTCAACCGCCTCTTCCATCAGCTGATTGCGCTCATCAGTAGAAATGTTGGCAAGAGCCGTTTCCAGCTGGTTCTTCAGCTCATCATCGCCCTTGCGTACAGCAATGGAAACTGTCGTATCGGCGTCAAATCCCTGACCTTCCGCGAAACGGACAATCGCAAGATCCGGATTCGCCGCAACAACACCGTTGGCTACCGGAAGCTCCGAAACAACGCCGTCAACGACGCCGGATTCCAAAGCCTGAATCGCTGCCGGGAAGGTTTCTGCCGCCGGCTGATGAACAACGTTGTTGATCTGATCGATGACTTCATCATAGACGGTGTTCATCTGGCCCTGAATCGTGGCACCGGCGAAATCCTGGATACTCGTGGCATTGACATAATCGCTGTCAGCCTTGACGATCATGACTTCCTCGGACTCATAGTAAGGGGAGGTGAAGTCTACTTCCTGCTCACGCTCCGGGGTATCGGTCATGCCCGCGATGACAGCATCGATTTCATTGTTCTGAAGCGAAAGGATCAGATTGTCCCAGTCCAGCTTCACAATCTGAACATCCATATCATTGGCTTCCGCTACCTTTTCAGCGATGACGACATCGTAGCCGTCGCAATAGTCAACATCCGAGATCGGCTGTGCGGTTCCGCCAGACTCTGTTGTCGTCCAGTTGAACGGAGCGTAGTTGCACTCCATGCCTACGCGGAGTGTCTTCCGGGAAGAGTCAGTCGCTGATGCAGAAGATGCGGCTGCCGTCGCAGCAGCGGAAGAAGAGGAGCCGCAGCCTGCCAGCAGGCACAACCCCAATGTCAGAGAGAGAATGGAACGTGGATTGCAATTCATATCATTTTCCTTTCCTCACCGGTTTTACCGGTGTCCAATGTCATAAAACAAAACCCGTATGCCTATTACATACGGGTTCATCCTCTCCCATAAGCAATAGCGCCTCTTCAGAAACTGAAGGAGTGATACGGCTGTTTACCGTATCCCCACGGAACGCTTCCGCCGAAGCCCTCCGTTCGGCTGTGATTGCCTTTCCACACGCTTCAACGCCTGCCGGCTCAGCGGTGTACTCATCTGCACAGCTACCTCTACTTGTTTTGTTTTACGGTTTTAATACTATCTGTATTGAAAGAAATGTCAATATAATGAAAACATTTTCACAATTTTTATATTGTTTCTTCTTCTTTTTGTCTGTTCTATTTATTCGTTGTTTCCCTGATCCTTGCCGGAAATATCGAACAGCTTCAGCTGATCTTTGTTATGCAGCGCCTTGAGACAGTTGGCGTGCGCGGTGGGATATTCGTTGTACAGCTGATTGAGAAATGCCTTCGCCTCGGCACGTCTCGTATAACCGTCGTTGGGACAGGTGCTTTTGACAACCGGAAGATGCAGCTCATTGACGGCCGTATCCCGGATTTCATCCTCATAGCAGTAGATGAGGGGACGGATAAACGTCATCTGTGACTTGGTCAGGTACATTTTCGGTTCAAAGGTGCTCAGTCTTCCGCCGAACATCATGTTCATCCACAGCGTCTCAACGGCATCATCCCCATGGTGGGCGAAGGCAGTCTTGGTGGCGCCATAGCGCTTGGCCGCCTCGATCATGGCACCTTTTTTCAACTGCGAGCAGCGGGAACAGGAAATGCCGCCGTTTTTTTCCGGATACAGCTTCAGGATGTCATAGATCTGCGTCGGCTCATCATAGTAGGGGATGTCATACTTCTTCATGAAGGAGCGGACAGGTTCAAAATCCATATTACCGAATCCCATCTCAAGATGAATGCCGATGACTCTGAAGGCCCTGTGATCATGAACCTGCACAAAGTGACGGTACCGGTAGAGCGCATACAGCAGAAGCAGGCTGTCCTTGCCGCCGGAGACGCCGACGGCGACCGTATCGCCGTCTTCGATCATCTGATAGTCAAGATCGGCCTGATGTATTTTTCCAAGGATTGTTTTCAGCACTCTGCACGTCCTCCATTTGCTTTTCTTGTATAATAATTCGGGTTTGTTATGAATGCGATTGTACTTCTGAACAAGGCACAAAACATGACAAGTTTTCAGGCGGCCAATCATGTCCGCCATCTTTTTGGCGAAAAGAAGGCAGGCCACTGCGGCACGCTGGATCCCAATGCGACGGGTCTTTTGATCGTGCTGCTGGGCAGTGCGACGAAGCTTGGTCCCTATATTGTCACATCTCCCAAACGTTACCATGCCGAGTTTTGTCTGGGCAAGGTATCGGATACGGAGGATATCTGGGGGAAGGTCACCGATACCGTGGTACATGGTGTACATTCCCAAGAGCAGCTCGATGCGGCAGCCGCAAGGCTGACGGGTGACATCCTGCAGACGCCGCCCATGTATTCCGCCATTCATTACAACGGTACGAAACTGTATGAACTAGCCCGTAAAGGACAGACCGTGGAACGCAAGCCGCGTCATGCGGTCATTGATTCCCTGCGCGTGCATCAGACCGGTGAAAACAGCTTTACAATGGATGCGTCCGTCTCTTCCGGCACTTATATCCGTACGCTGATCATCGACTATGGAAAGCTGCTGGGGGAAGAGGCATTGATGACGTCACTGGTGCGTACTGGCATCGGAGCGCTGGATCTTGCCTGGGCACAGACGCTGGAAGAAATGGCAGAGACGCCTGTATTTGTGCCGTTTCGGGATGTTATGGATCCCTGCTGGCATGCCTGTCCGCTGGATGAGCCGCTTCGCAGAATGATTGATAACGGAATGACGGTTGATCTTCCTTATCCGGAAGACAGGGTGATTCTGATGGACGGGGAAGTGCCGGCTGCGGCATATGAGAGAAGAGAAGATGGACATTTTCATTGTCAGCGGGGGCTTAGATGACGGGTGGATTTCGAATGATCAGTCTGGATCGTAAACAGGTAGACCGTACGCCTTTGGTTGCGTGCATCGGATATTTTGACGGGCTTCACAAGGGACACCAGGCACTGATCCATGCAACGATTGAAGAAGCGAAGAAGCGCGGCTGCGCGTCCGGTCTGATTACCTTTTCGCCAGATCCCTGGGTTACATTGAAGGGGATCCGGCCCAATGAAGAGGAACATCTGACCACGATGCAGCAGAGAATCGCGCTTGCCCATGAATACGGCATCGATAAGGTGTTTGTTCTGGACTTTTCCAAAAAGGTGGCCACCCTGTCGCCGGATGATTTTCTGAGCCGGATTCTGGGACAATTGAATCTGCAGTGTCTTGTCTGCGGATATGATTTTCATTTTGGTGCCTTCGGCAAGGGGGATGGTGCCTATCTGAAGGCCAACGCGCCCTTTGCGATCATCGAAGTCGGCGAAGTCAGTGAAGACGGGATCAAGATTTCCTCCACACGCATCACCGAACTGGTCAAGGCAGGGGAAATGGAGAAGGCGGAACAGCTGATGGGCCGTCCCTTTGAAACGGCAGGAACCGTTGTCCACGGCCTTGCCAACGGACACAAACTCGGCTTTCCGACTGCCAATCTTTCCTGTCCTGTGGAATATGTTCGCCCCAGGGGCGGTGTCTATGCAGGGTACTTTATTCATAATGGTGAAAAGTACAAGGCGATGATCAACTTCGGCCATAATCCTACCGTTGTCTGGCAGAGCCATATGTCGCTGGAGGCCAATATTCTTGACTTTGAAGGCGATCTTTATGGTCAGAAGGCATCACTGCAGTTCAAGAAGTACCTGCGTCCCGAGAAGACGTTTGACAGTATCGATGATCTGATTGCGCAGCTGAAGAAGGATCAGGAAACGGTACGGGAGCTGCTGGCATGAACATCGAGCTTCCCGAAGCCTACCGGCAGAAGATGAAAGCGTTGCTGGGCGATGAATATGATTCCTATCTGGAATCGTTTTCTGTACCTGCCTGCCGCGGTTTCCGGATCAATCCGTTAAAGACAAATCGGGATGAATTCTTCTCACTGACGCCGTTTACGCCATCCCCGTCGCCGTTTGCCGTGGATGGATATTATCTAATCGATGATATCGGCGGCGTCGGGGCCCTACCTGCGCATGCCGCGGGAATGTTCTATCTGCAGGAGCCGAGTGCTTCCTGTGCCGTGACGATTCTCGATCCAAAACCGGGCATGCGCGTGCTTGATCTTTGTGCGGCACCCGGCTCCAAGACAACTCAGATCGGTGCTCTGATGAAGAATCAGGGGCTGCTGGTCGCAAATGAAATCAATGGCCGTAGAGCTGCTGTACTTAAGGAAAATGTGGAGCGCTTCGGTCTGACGAACTGTCTGATTCTGAATTCGGATCCTTCTGTAGTTGCCAAGCAGTTTGCGGGATACTTTGATGCGGTGCTTTGCGATGCGCCATGTTCCGGGGAAGGGATGTTCCGCAAGGATCCCGACGCGATCCGGCAATGGAACGAAGATACGGAAGATTTCTGTGCCCAGCGGCAAAGACCGATTCTTGAGGCGGCGTATCAGTGTCTGGCGTCCGGCGGGACACTGGTATACAGTACCTGCACGTTCGCACTGGCTGAAAATGAAGAAAATGTGCAATGGCTGCTGCAGGCGCATCCGGATCTGAAGCTGGTGGATGCCGGTGTTTCCTTTGGCAGGCCCGGTATGGAACTTGGCTGCGGGACGCATCTCTGCCGGCGGATTTATCCGATGGATGGCGGCGAAGGTCATTTTGCGGCGAAGTTTGTCAAGGACGGAACATCGGAACAAAAGGCTGAAGTTCCTCTTTTGAAGACGGAACAGATCAAAAAGGAGGCTTTCGCATTTCTTTCGGAAACGTTTCCTTCGATTCCCTATGTTTACAGCCATGGGGATTCGGTGTATGGCGGCAGCTTTCCATTCATTGATCCGGGGAAATGCCGGATCATCCGCCATCAGGTACTGCTGGGGGAAATGAAGAATGGGCGCTTTGAACCGGCGCACGCAGTCTATATGACGCCGTTTGCGTATCAGGGTAAAACGGTTGATGTCAGCGACGAAGAGACGGCGCGTTTCTTAAGGGGAGAGACGCTGAGTGCTACAGGAAGCAAAGGCTGGGCAGCCGTCAGCTGGCATGGGCACCGGATCGGATTCGGCAAGGGGGATGGTTCCATATTGAAAAACAGATATCCGAAAAATCTTCGGACCCGTTAGGAGGTAATGTCTTGGAGCTGGAACTGTTTCACTTTATTGAAGATACGCTGACTGTCTATGATGCGCATCAGCCGCGCTATCAAAAGGCGGAGGAGGATCTGAAGAATGTATTCAGCGAGATCGTCGATTCTTCTTCGCACGATGTCATTGCGTTGCATACAAGGGTCAAAAGCCGCGACTCTCTGCGCGAGAAGCTGCTGCGCAATAAGTACTATCTGCATTTCTCGTCGCCGGAAGATGCTTTGAAGAACATGCACGATCTGATCGGTATTACGATTGAGTGTCGCTTCATCCGCAGCGAGACGGAGATCTATCAGAACCTGTTCCACTGGTTCGAAGTCAACGGGAACATGTTTTCCTGCATTCAGCATCCCGAAGTGAAACTGAATCTGCGCATGGTGCAGCCGCAGCTGCAGCGCAACGGCTATACGATTTACCGCATCGACGGATCGATCATGGAAGCGGAGGGGCCGATTGCCTTTGAACTGCAGATCAAGTCACTTGTTCACCGCTTCTGGAGTGAAATCGAGCACGAGATCGTCTATAAGAACAATGAGCTGATCGTCAACGACTCCTTCGTTCAGCAGATGCTCGGCTCGGTACGCGACTCGCTGGATGTCGTGGATCATCAGATGGATATTCTCTATACGAAGCTCTCCGATACGAGCAGTCAGGCATCCATCGGCATGAACGAGCACAGCTTCAAGCTGCTGGTGGCGACGTCGATCAATGAGCTTGTCAACGCCAAGATGAAGGACAGCATCGGCTACACGTCGGACTTCCGCAAGGATGCCTCGATTCTTTCCCAGTACATCTATATCCGCTACTTCCTCAACGGGGAGCACAATGAGACGCGGATGGTCGAATTTCTGGAGTATCTCAATGAACTCAATGCGCGGGGCATCGATTTCCGCAGCGCGCTGCCGCTGGATGAACTTCCTTCTTCCGGCAATGTTCTGGAGCAGAGACTTATTACGTACTGGCTTTCGAAGATCAATTCCGACTATGAGTGGCATGCGTTCTTCACGGTTCTCTTCAATATCCAGACCGGATCCCTGAAGGAGGATGTGCAGGACTTTGCCCATGTCATCGCGCTGCTGCTGGTGCAGCCCGGCTGGTACGCTTCGCTGTTTACGCAGTTTGGCAAAGAAGAGGCTGACAGGGTGCGCAACAGTCTGCTGGAGCGTCTTGCGGATGCGCTGATCAGGGCCGATACGATCGATACGATTCACGATGAAAAGCTCTATGAGGTCAAGGAACTGTTCCGTCATGAGGCGGACCGCATCAGTGCAATGTATTCGGACTATGCGCTGCTTTCGGCGCGTCTGGAGGATCTTGGCAGCGATCTTTCGGATGCGGTTCTGCGTTTGTTTCAGGCGTAACGGACTGCTATAATGAGGCAAAGAGGTAATACTTATGGCACAGGAATATGTCGTATTAAAAGAGAGCGGCGAAATGGGCCGCATCGCCATCAATAAGACCGTGTTTCAGTCGATTGCGGAGATTTCTCTCAAGGATGTGGAGGATATCGTTCCGGTCGAGAGCCGTTTTGCCAAGAGCGTCGGCGTTTCGATTGAGGATAACAAACTGAAGATTTCCGCCGATGTACGTGTGAAGTATGGTGCCAATGCGGGTACGGTCAGCTCGCAGGTTCAGAATCACATCTATGAAAATATCCTGTTTATGACCGGATTCAAGACATCGGATATTACGGTCAACGTTGTTGGCTTCGAAATCTGAAAATTGTATTGCACACTGAGCCGGATATTGTTAATATATTTGGCGTAACGAAAACGGAAAGCAGAAGCCACCGCTTCTCACCCGAGGACCTCAGGGACCTGGGCAGCCAGCCGATTGATCAGTGAATATGATCTTTTATGAGCAGGTGCGGTGAATTCTGTGCCTGCTTTTATTTACAGTCAGGAGGTCTTACTTGAGGTATATCAAACCGAAACGGAATGTCCCGGAAGAACTGGTCAACGAGAACATTCACTTCCGCGAAGTCATGGTCATTGACTCCGATGGAAACAGACTTGGCGTCATGAGCCGCCGCGCGGCGCTGGACAAGGCTGCCGACGAGGGACTGGATCTGTTCTGCGTCGCTCCGAATGCTCAGCCGCCCGTATGCAAGATTCTGGATTATGGCAAGTACCATTTCAACGAGCAGAAGAAGGCAAGGGAAGCCAAGCGCAATCAGCATGTGACGGAGGTGAAACCCCTGCGTCTGTCGCCGGTCGTTGATGTCGGCGATTTCGAGACGAAGCTCCGCCATGCGCGGGAATGGATCGAGGACGGCCAGAAGGTTCGTATCGACATGAAATTCCGCGGACGTATGATTACCCGCAAGGAAGTCGGTGAAAGCGTCATGAACGAGTTCATTGACAAGATGTCTGATATTGCGCAGGTGGACAAGAAGCCTGCCATGGAGGGCAACACGATGTCTGTCGTGCTGTCGCCGAAGAAAGGAAAGTAAGGAACAGGAGGAATCAACTATGAAGGCAAAAGCAAGAAAGCCCAAGAACAAGATCAAGATGAAGACAAAGAAGACCTATGCCAAGCGTACCAAGGTTACGGGTTCCGGCAAGGTTGCTGTTCATCACAACTATGTTTCGCATTTTGCGGCAAACAAGTCGCACAAGCAGAAGAAGCACCTCGGCAAGGCAACGCTCCTCAACGCGACCGATGCAAAGCGTGATTCCCAGCTGCTGCAGGGTTAATTAGAGGAGGCACAAGATGAGAGTAAAAGGATCGACACCGACGCGCAATCGTCGTAAGAAGGTATTAAAGCTCGCCAAGGGCTATTTCGGCAGCAAGCATCTGCTCTACAGAACCGCCAATGAGCAGGTCATGCATTCGATGAAGTATTCCTACATCGGACGCAAGCAGACCAAGCGCGATATGCGCCGCCTCTGGATCGCTCGTATCAATGCGGGTGCCCGTCTCAACGGACTGAGCTATTCGCAGATGATGCACGGTCTGAAGCTGGCCGGCGTTAACATCAACCGTAAGATGCTCTCCGAGATGGCAATCCATGATGAAAAGGGATTCGCTGATCTTGCCGAGACTGCTAAAAAAGCACTTGCGGCTTAATTAAATATCGGGTATTATTAAGAACGCGTTCGATAAGAACACGTTCTGACTGGCGAGTTGGTGAAGCGGCTTAACACACTGCCCTCTCAAGGCAGCATTTCACGGGTCCGAATCCCGTACTCGTCACCATTGCACATTCCGCAGGCCGAAAGGCCTGCTTTTTCTTTCTATTATGAAATCAGGAAGAATCCAGTCCTGATTGAGCTGTCATGAGCATATGAATCTACAATGGTAAGGTCAGGATTACCTGGATGTATTCCTGGCCTTTCCTGCGTATAGGCATATACCGGAAAGGTCTGGGTAAAAGTAAGGACGCCGCTTTTTTTAAGCTATCGAACGATAAGCCAGTAACAAAAAACGTCCTGCTTCCCTTTTGTGATATAGCCAGCTTAATCAAAATGTGCAGCCGGAAGTATTCAGGCATGCCGTATCTAATCCAGAAAAATCAGCTATCGCAAAGGTTCAGGGAAGCTTTACCGCAGACATTTATGCCAGAGGAGGCTCTTTTATGGACGGACCAATTATCACGGTAGATGTCTCAAAAGGCAACTGCCACTATCAGCCGTGGCTGACAGCAGGCCATTCCCTGCGGAAGCCGAAAGTGCTGAACGATACGAAAGATGGCTTTGAAGCATTGTCTGAAACCATTGAGATGGTGAAGGAGAAGAGCGAAGCTGATACAGTCCCGGTAGTATTCGAGGCGACCGGCGTCTACCATCGCTGTCTCCAGAAGTATCTTGATGATATAGGAAATCCTTACATTGTCGTTCCGCCACTGCTGTCTGCAGCTTATCGGAAGACGAACCTTCATGGCAATAAGACAGACAATGCGGATTGTGCCCATATCGCCAAAGTGTATTACCAGGAAGAACATCTCCAGTGCCACCAGAATGAATCGGATACATATGCACGTCTGCGGGCAAAGAATCGCATGTATGAGAGCGAATTGAAGATCCTGCGTCAGCGGAAATGCACGTTCCGGGCAATGCTGGATGTGATCTATCCGCGCATGGATAAGTGCTTCAAAGGGCATGCAAGCCTTTACGATTCGGTTCCGATGGAGGTGCTGAAGAAATATCCGCATCCATCATTACTTCTCAGGCACAGGGAGGAAACCATTGTGAAAGCGATCCGGAAGCCCGCAGGTCATAAGAAAGGCTTCACTGAAAATATCGTTCACAAGATGTATCAGTGTGCAGAGGAATGTTATTCCGGCGTGGATGCGGACAGTGTGGAAGTACAGCAGTTTCCTCAGATGATCAATGAACTCATGGAGCAGATGGAGCTCTGCAATACATACCTTGAGGAACTGATCGAAGATGCCAGTAAGCTTCCTTCCTTTGCGATTCTGCTCAGTATTCCTGGAATTGGCAGGAACATCGCGGCACGGATCATCGCGGAAATCGGCGATGTCACACGTTTCAGAAATGCACGGGGCATCGTAGCATATGCAGGACTGAATCCGAAGATCAATCAGTCAGGTGAGAAGGATGGAACCCACCTGGCTATATCCAAGAAAGGGAACAGACATCTGAGGTGTCTTCTTTATCTGGCAGTCACGTGCAACTACAGACTGAAAAAGGGAGATTCTATTTATCAGTTCAACCAAAAGAAAAGGCAGCAGGCTGCATCTCCATTAAAGCCCAAAGCTGCCAATATCGCTGCGGCGGATAAACTATTGGTAGTAATTTATTCGCTTATGAAGAACGGCTCAACTTTCCGTTCCTGAGCAGATTATAGAACAAATTTTCAAAACCGGGGAGCCTGTCTCCTCTTTTCGTGGTGCCCGATCAGAAAAATTCTGAAGCTTATGAATTTATCGAAGAAATCTCCAAAAAAGGCTTGATTTAAGTTATCAAATTTTTGTTTCTATCTGTCTTGGTCCGTCTTTCGTTCGGACAGTGATAATATTTTTCGGCAAATCCTGTACAATACATACAAAGCATAGAGATGGATGTGTAAGGCGCATCATTATCTCAGTATGGATCAACAGGAAACACGTATGGAAACCACGCAAAAATGGCTTTTCAAATATAAATGGCAGCTGCTTCTTTCTTCGCTTTTCAGCGTCGCTTCCACGGTTCTCTGGGTTTATTTTGCGATGATGATGTCGCGTCTTGTCGACAGTATCGCTGCTAATGATCGTGAGGTGTATCTGAAATTTGCGCTGATGTCCGTTCTTTATGTGGCGGCGGTCAGGCTGCTTTCGTATTTCTATAAGAGGCTGCTGAGCCGGTATTCCAACCGTACCGTTCAATATATGCGTGATCAGTTTCTTGCCTATGACTATGCAAGAAAGGGGATCCCGAAGCCGGCCGAAGAAATCTCCATTCTGACCAATGATCTGCAGACCGTGAAACAGAACCTGTGCGATATTCTTCCTTCCATTCTTTCCAGTCTGGTGTCTATCGTTCTTTCATCCATTTTATTGTTCCGCCTGAATGTGGCGGTCACTCTCGTGATTTATGGCATTGTCATTCTTGTGCTGGTTCTTCCGGCGCTGATGAAAAAGGTCATCGAGAAAAAACAGATGGATATTACCGCAAAGAATGCGGAATTCATGAACACGTTGGAAGATCATTTTTCCGGCTTTGATGTGGCTAAAAGTTATGGCGCAGCCGGAGCGATGCTTCAGAAGGCAACGGATCTGTCTGCGGATCTTTGTCAGGAAAATGAGAGCTTTGAAACTGTCAGCAGCCGCCTGGAAGAAGTGATGCACCTGTTAGTTACGCTGCTTGGGACAGCGGGCTTCATCTTCGGCTCGTACCTGGTTATGATTCATGCCATCTCCTACGGGAACATGGTTGCTATTGTCCAGTTAACCAATACGCTGGCGACTCCGCTTCATCAGATTTCGGATTACATTTCCAGACTCCTTGGCGCCAGAGCCGTGCTGCACAAGCTGCAGAAGCGCTATCTGGCCGAAGAAACGGAGCCGGACGCTATGGATCCGGGCTTTGAAAAGATCCACTCCATCCGGCTGGAAAACGTGACATTCACCATCGGCAGCGACTGCATCTTGGACAATGTGAATTATGAATTTACAGCCGGGAACCGGTATTTACTGGAAGGTGCTTCCGGAAGCGGGAAAACGACGCTGCTGAGGATTCTTTCGATGGCCGAAGACAGATATACGGGACGTGTCCTGATCAATGATACTGACATCCGCACCCTGAACCGGGATGTTGTTTCCCGCTATGTTCAGTACATTGAGCAGACGCCGTATATCTTTGATGCCTCGGCGAAGGAAAACATCTGTTTCTATGCAAAGACGGAAGAAGAAAAGCTGGCCCGGATTACGGATCAGCTGCACATTACTTATCTGATGGAAAAGGATACAGAAACCGGCAGGCTCAAAGCTACGCTTTCCGGCGGCGAAAAACAAAGAATATCGCTGGCCAGAGGATTGTACCGCGAAAAAAAAGTTTATCTGCTCGATGAAATATCGGCTTCCCTGGATCCGGTGAATACCCGGATCGTGGAACAGATAATTGCCAGCATTCAGTGCGATATCGTCATTTCGGTCTCTCATAAGATCAGCGAAGAAGACAGAAGGGCGTATGACACGGTATTGAAGATCAAAGACGGAACTCTGGTCAGAGTCAGCGGATGATTTAAAAAATCTCAGGAGGCGAATTAGACTTTGCGCTATCCTGAGATTTCATTTTGTGGATACAGCTGCGGAGTTTCTTTACGCTGCTTTATTTTCAAGCTGTGCAATGGAGAGATCCAGACGACGCAGCGTCTCATCCTTGCCAAGAATTGCGGCAATCTCAATCGCTCCGCCCGGAGTGAACTGCTTGCCCGTAATCGCCAGGCGAAGAGGGAAGAGAACCTGTCCGTTCTTGCGCCCCAGCTTTGCAGGAAGTTCCATCAGTACAGAATGAAGATGTTCCTCAGACCAGTCATCGCAGCCTGCCAGAACATCGCGCCCTGCCTTCAGGGATTCCAGGGCAATGGCCTCATCAGTCTTCATCTTCTTGTTTACATAGAGAGAAGAATCATAGGCAGGGAAGGTGTCGAAGAAGTCGAGCATTTCCGGAATTTCAACAAGCGTATCGGCACGCTGCTGAACAACCTTTGCAATGGCCTTCTTATCGAAGTCACCCTTAACGGCCTGATCAATATAAGGCTTCACAAGTTCGTAATACGAATCCAGATCCATATTGCGCAGCCAGATACCGTTGATGCTCTTGAGCTTCATCGGATCAAAGATCGCACCGGACTGGCCGATGTGCTTCACATTGAAGGCCTGCACAAGTTCATCAAGCGTAAAGATTTCCTTGTTGTCTTCCGGCGACCAGCCGAGCATTGCAATGTAATTGAGAATCGCCTGAGGCAGATAGCCCTTGGCAACCAGATCCTGGAATGACGCATCGCCATTGCGCTTGCTCAGCTTGTTGTGCTCATCCTTCATGACCGGCGGGCAGTGGATGTAGCGCGGCTCCTTCCATCCGAAGGCGTTGTACATCAGCGTATACTTCGGCGTCGAGGAGAGATACTCCATGCCGCGGACAACATCGGTAATGTCCATGAAATGGTCATCAATGACATTGGCAAAGTTGTAGGTAGGGAAACCATCACTCTTGATCAGGATCTGTTCATCCAGCGTCTCATTGTCGACAGTGATGTGACCGAATACTTCATCATCAAACGACGTTGTACCGGTTTCCGGAATCGTCTGACGAATGACAAACTTCTCGCCATTGGCAATGCGTGCTTCAGCCTCCTCAATCGTCAGCTTCTTGCACGGATCATCGTACTTGAAGCTTTCGCCGCGGGCTTCCTGAACTTCGCGCTGCGCATTGATCATATCCTCATCACAGAAGCAGTAGTGGGCACCACCCATGCGGATCAGCTCCCTGGCATACTTCATATAGATGCCGCTCTTGACCCGCTCCGACTGCACATAGGGGCCATAGGGGCCGCCTACATCCGGGCCCTCATCATGTTTCAGGTCGCACTGTGCAAGTGTCTGATAGATGATGTCCGTCGCACCTTCGACAAGGCGGTTCTGGTCCGTATCCTCAATTCGCAGAATGAATTTTCCTTCCGGGTCCTTCTTGGCAATCAGATAAGCCCACAGAGCCGTCCGCAGATTGCCGATATGCATATACCCCGTAGGACTCGGGGCAAAGCGTGTTCGAATAGCCATACTAAAAAACTCCTTTGATTTACGGCCCTAATTTTACCGCAAAGGGAAAAGAAACGGAACGCTCCCGTATTGTGATTCAAGCAAAATCCGGCACGAATTGTCGCGGAATCAGATAAAATACGCTTGCAAAAGAAAAACGTTGCGGTAGAATAATATCTGCGCATTGGGATATAGCCAAGCGGTAAGGCAACTGGCTCTGAACCAGTCATTTCGGGAGTTCGAATCTCTCTATCCCAGCCATGTTGAATCGACAGCCACTCACCGGAAATACGGCGGGTGGTTTTTTGATGTTGAACGGGAATACCGGGATTTCGGAAGTATACTTTCTCTATGGACATTGAAACCCAGAACCGGCTTTATGCTGAGCCGCTTCCCGCTTATCTTTGGGATCTGTATCAGACACCGTTATTGCGGCGGATCTGCGGCATCGATATGAACTGCGGCGTCAACTATACTTCCTTTCCTCTGTTTGCGGATCTTTCTTGGTATTCGCGGGGAGAGCACAGCCTTTCCTGTGCCCGGCTGGCGCTGCACTTCGGGCTTTCACCGGCAGCTGTCACTGCCTGTCTCTTTCATGATTGTGCGACGCCTGTCTTTTCCCATTCCGTTGACTTTCTGCATGGCGATTATATGGTTCAGGAAAGTACGGAAGAAAGAACGGCTGCCATGATTCAGCAGGATCCGGATGTGCAGATCATTCTCGGCCGTTCCGGTCTTTCAACGGAAGATGTGGCGGACTATCACCGCTATCCTCTCGCCGACAATCCATCACCGCGTCTGAGCTGCGACCGCCTCGAGTATACGCTCGGCAATATCCTGAACTATGGATTTGCCGGTTTTGATACGGTTCGCAGCTTCCTTGATGATCTCATCGTCAATGACACTCAGGATGAACTTGTTTTTCGCCATCGGGACAGGGCAGCTGCCTTTGCCTATCTTTCACTGCAGTGTTCGCATGTTTATACATCGGATGCGGACCGCTATGCGATGGAGTATCTAGCCCGCCTGCTGAAGGCGGCGATCCGGAATGAGATTCTCAGCGAAGATGATTTCTACAGCCTTAATGAAGAGGAAGCGATCCGGCGGATCATCGACAGCCCGCTGCGTTCCGCGTGGTATCATTTCACAGGTCTAAGCCGGATCCTTCGCGCACGACAGCCGCAGGAAGGCTATTATAAGATCAATGCCAAGCACCGTTACATTGATCCGATGGTGCAGGGGCAGGGCAGGATCCGTGAACTCGAGCCGGCCTATGAGGCACGTCTCCAGGAATATCTGAGCGAAACCTGCGATTATTACATCAAAGGAGAATAGGGATGAATAAAGAAATCGTCATCGCCAGCGGCAACGCCGGCAAAATCCGCGAATTTAAAGAGATGCTCGAACCGTACGGCTATACCATACGCACCATCAAGGACCTCGACGGGTACAGGGAACCCGAAGAAACCGGCACCACCTTCCATGACAATGCCATTATCAAGGCTCAGGCTGTAACGGATCAGTTCCATATCGCCGCCCTGGCGGATGACTCCGGACTTTCGATCGATGCCTTTGACGGAAAGCCCGGCGTTTACAGCGCCCGCTGGCTCGGTCACGATACACCGTATTCCGAAAAGAACCGCATCGTTCTCGAAAAGATGAAGGGTGTCACCAACCGTGGCTGCCACTACACATGCGCCATCGCCTGGACACAGCCTGGCAAGGAACCGATCGTCTTCGAAGACATCGTCGAGGCAGAGATTGCCCAGGAACCCAAAGGCAGCAACGGCTTCGGCTACGATCCGATCGTCTATTATCCGCCGCTGCATAAGACGATGGCCGAGATGACCAAGGAAGAAAAGAACTCCATCTCGCACCGTGGCAAGGCACTTCGCAAGCTGGAGGCCTATCTTGATTCCAAAGAGCGCTAAGATTTCGGCCACGATCGGCACCTGCCTGTTAATCGCCGCGGCTCTTGCGGCGCTGCTCATTGCCTTCTTCTTCAGCAGCCCACTGTACCGGCATTATTATGAAGCTCACGATCTCAGTGCAGATACCGGAATGAGCACTGACAGCGGAGTGGAGGCCTATGAAGTACTGCTCGATTATGTGAGCGGCCAGCGCGACGACATCACCGTCTACGAAGCAGTCAACGGCTACACACAGGAAGTCTATCTTCCGAGCGAAGAACTTCACATGGCCGATGTAAAGGTCCTCTTTCAGCGCTCCACTGCCGTTTTCTTTGCCTTTCTGCTGGCGGGCGTTGTTCTGCTGGGGTCTGCCTTTGTACGCACAGCACACGGCTATCGCACATCTATGGTGCTATCCGGCTTTCATCGCGGCGCCCTGAGCGACGGCTGTATTCTGATAGCTGTCATCCTGTTTGCCCTGGTGGATTTTGATGCCTTCTGGTATAGGATCCATACTGTTCTTTTCCCGAATAATACCTATTGGCTCATGGATCCGAATATCTCGATTATGATCAATATGTTCCCGGAAGGATACTGGTTTCAGGTCATTGTTCTTTCCCTGGTCGTATGGTTTCTGCTGCAGATCGCGGCGGAGCTGATTCTGCGCCGCCTGCTTGTGCACAACGCTGCCCGATCCAGACCGCGGGGCAATTAGACAAGCGCCACAGGCTTCTGTATAATCGAGGACGGATGATAGAAACAGTTGGTGACTTTTTAGCGCTTGCGGTTACCGCAGCGATTGCAGTTTATTTTATTTACATCCTCTTTGTGGTGTCCGTGCGGCATCGTGAAAAGGAACAGAAGCGGAGAGAAGCCCGCTATTACCGCCTCTACGAAAGCATGGAGAGCGACATGGAGGACGATGAAAATCCCGGCAGCCCCGACTATGACGAATGAGGATCCCTTTCATATCCTTGCCATCGAACCAAAACCGCAGGGCTGCACGCTTCTTAAAGACGACGGAAGACGCATTCCAGCAGATGAGACTGCGCTTGCGTTGATCAGTGGCTGGTGCCTGAAATTCGGCAGCTCACTCTCTGGCCGACAGGATGCGGCACGATATTATCTTGGCCGGCGGATCGAAAAGCCACCCGTGCTGATTTCCGAAACCAGCGGCCGTATTTTTGTCCGGCTTGGCGACTACTGGCTCTGCTATAACACGGTCCTGAGCATCGGTCGAGAATCTGCGCAGGGCACGGAAATCCTTCTGGATGGCGGTCAGAAGGTTACGGTCAATGTGTCCGCAAGAGCCGTCGGAAGACAGCTGAAACGCTGTCAGAAATATCTTTCATTACTGCATGAGGCATTCGAATGACAATCGTCAAACAAAAACTGCATGATAGTCTGTGGTATCAGATTCTGGCCGTCGCTGTAGGGGCCCTGATTTATTCCATCGGCTTCAATGTCTTTGTAAGCTCGGCCAATCTCTTTCCGGGCGGCTATGCCGGTCTTTCACGGCTGATTTCCGAAGTTCTGCGCACCTATACGCCGTTTCCGGTTTCCTTCTCTGTTCTGTACTTTATTCTGAACGGAATTACGACGCTGTTTGTCTGGAAGCGGATCGGTCATCGCTTCATTTTACTCTCGATCCTGTTCTATACACTGACATCCCTGTTTACGGCTGTTCTGCCCCGGACGGAAATCACCAGCGATCTGCTGCTGATGGCGGTATTCGGCGGTATCATCAACGGCTTTGCCATCGGCATCACGCTGCGCAACAACGCAAGCTCCGGCGGCACCGACTTCATCGCCATCTATCTTTCGATCCGCTTCAATACGCCGACCTGGAACTACATTCTTGCCGGCAATGCGGTGGTGCTGATCATTGCCGGTCTCCTGTTCGGATGGAATCAGGCGCTTTACTCCATCATCTTCCAGTTTGTATCGACGCAGGTCGTCAATGCGATGCATCAGCGCTACAAGTCGTCGCGCATCGATGTCGTTACCAATATGCCGGATGAAGTATGTTCCGCCGTCTTCCATACCTGCCGCCATGGCATTACGAAGGTGCCCTGCGAAGGGGGTTTTACGGACAAGAACCACTGGCTGCTGCTGATCACGGTCAATACCTATCAGCTCAAGGATGTGATTGAAATTGTCCGCGCCACCGATCCGCATGCCTTTATTACGATCAACGAAGTCGAAAAGATTTACGGCAATTACTATCAGAAACCGCTGGAGTGAAAACGATCTCTCCAGCGCTTTTTTTCTATTGACTCATCCTGCGTCTGTAACGAAAATAAATGGAGAATGATCCGGGGAGAGGGGGTGATTTTCATGAGCGAAAGCGGCCAAAGTACAGTTCCCTTATGCATTGAAACCATGAAAATCACAGAAAGGACCCTCGATCCATGGAAGAAATCAATCAGCAGAAGGAGCTGGAATCTTTTCGCAACCTTCTGAAAAACAAGCAGTACACCGCACTGCGCGGAAAAGCGGCGGATATGAACGAGGCACATCTCGCCTCCATCATGGAAGCGATGGAAGACGAGGACATGCTTAAGATGTTCCGCCTGTTTCCCAAGGAACTTGCGGCTGATGTCTTCGCACTTCTCGAAGATGACAGCCAGATGTTCATCATCACTTCACTGTCCGAAAAAGAGGCCGGCGTCATCATCGATAACCTGTATGCCGACGATGCGGCCGACCTTCTGGAAGAAATGCCGGCCAATGTCGTAAAGCGGCTGCTGGCAAATGCCTCGCCCGATACCCGCAAGGACGTCAATCATCTTCTTCAGTACCCCGACGATTCCGCCGGCTCTTTGATGACGGTCGAATTCGTCGATCTGCGCTCAAGCATGAACGTCACCCAGGCCATTGACCGCATCCGCTCCATCGGCATGGACTCGGAAACAGCCAACACCTGCTACATACTCAATGACAAGCGACTGCTGCTGGGAACGGTGTCTCTGCGCACCCTGATTCTTGCCAAGCCGGAGGAGATGGTGTCGGACATCATGGACGAAGATGTCGTCTCTGTCACCACGTCGACAGACCAGGAGAAGGTTGCCCAGCTGTTTGGGAAGTACGACATGACTTCCATGCCGGTCGTTGACAAGGAAAACCGCATGGTCGGCATCATTACAGTCGACGATGTCATGGACATCATGGAACAGGAAGCGACAGAAGATATCGATAAGATGAACGCCATCATCCCGAACGACAAGCCGTATCTTAAGACGACAGTCGTTGAGACCTGGAAGAAGCGTTTTCCGTGGCTGCTGCTTCTGATGATTTCGGGAACCTTTACGGGACGGATCATTACGGGCTTTGAAGATGCCCTGAGCCGCTATATTGTGCTGAGCTCCTATATCCCGATGTTAATGGATACGGGCGGAAATGCCGGCTCCCAGGCGTCGGTTGAAGTTGTGCGCGGCCTCTCGCTTGATCAGATTCATTTCTCCGACTTCTTCAAGGTCATCTGGAAAGAGATGCGGGTCGGCGTCCTCTGCGGAGGAACGCTGGCGGCGGCGATGTATGTCAAATGCCGCTTCCTCGATGGACAGCCGGTCAATGTGGCCGCCACCGTCAGTCTGACGATTATCTGTGCCGTCTTCTTCTCGAAACTGATCGCATCGATTCTTGTGCAGGTTGTCAACAAGATGCACCTGGATCCGGCGGTCGTCGCTTCGCCGCTGCTGACAACGATCATCGATGCTCTTTCCCTGATCATCTACTTTACGATTGCGACCCAGATGCTGCATCTGCACTGACGGGGAGAGATACATTTCTCCTTGTTGATATTTGTTTTCAACTTCGTATGCTATAATCTCAGAATCAAATGGAGGTTTTATGATCGTCGTTTACACATCCCCGGGATGCGCCTCCTGCCGCAAAGTGAAACAGTGGCTGAAAGACCGCAATCTCCCGTTTATTGAAAAGAATATCTTCAAGGTTCTTCTGAATGATGATGAAATCAAGCATCTGCTGATGCGCAGCGAAAATGGTACGGATGATATCATCTCCAAGCGCTCCAAGATCATCCAGGAACAGCACATCGATATCGATGCGATGACAACGGACCAGCTGATCCAGTTCATCAAGCAGAATCCGAGCGTCCTCAAGCGGCCGATTATCCTCAACGAGACCAATTTCCAGGTCGGCTACGATGCGGATGAGATCGGCGTCTTTGTTCCGCAGGAACTGCGGCGGATTGCCGAAGCCGGCTGCACCGGCGACTGCCCGAATTTCGGTGCCTGCGGCAAGGTGCGCAGCTGCAATGATGCACAGCGGGCGTGAGCAATGGCTCATGCCTGTTTTTAATGAGGTGGGGTATGAAGAAAGTACTTGTAGGACTGTCCGGCGGCGTTGATTCGGCGATCGCCGCCTATCTGTTAAAACAGCAGGGATACGATGTCACCTGCGCCTTCATGCGCAACTGGGATTCTCTGACCAATGACGACATCAACGGCAACCCGGATCTTGCCAATCCCGTCTGCAGCCAGGAAGTCGACTGGGCGGATGCCGAATCAGTCGCAAAACGGCTGAATCTTCCGCTGCTGAGAGTCGACTTTATTCAGGAATACTGGAATGATGTCTTTACCACCTTCCTGAAGGAGTACGAAAAGGGCAGAACCCCCAACCCGGATATCCTCTGCAACCGCTACATCAAGTTTGACTCCTTCTTCGACTTTGCCAACAGCCATGGCTTTGATACGGTTGCGACGGGACATTATGCCAAGATGGGAACGGACACATTCAGCTCAAAATCAGCGATTCTCAAAGCCGATGACCGCAACAAGGATCAGTCCTATTTTCTGTGTCAGGTGAAACGGCCGCGTCTGGATCATATCCTCTTTCCTCTCGGCACGATTGATAAGCCCGAAGTACGCCGGATCGCCGAGGAACTCAATCTTTCCATTGCCCACAAGAAGGACAGCACCGGCATCTGCTTTATCGGTGAGCGCAGGTTCCGCGAATTTCTGAGCAATTATCTGCCCATGAAGCCGGGGAAGATCATCTCCGTCGTCGACGGCAGTGTGCTTGGCGAACATCAGGGTGTTCTGTATTACACGATCGGTCAGCGCAAGGGACTCGATATCGGCGGCACGGGACCGTATTTCTGCGTCGGCAAGGATATTTACAAAAATGAACTGTATGTCACGGACAGCGACCATCCAGAATGGCTGATCAGCGATGCCTGCCGGGTGGAACAGGTCAATGTTCTTGCGGATTTTCCCGATGAGCTTGACTGCATGGCCAAGTTCCGCTACCGGCAGCCGGACTGTCCCGTCCATCTCAGCCGTACCTCTGACAGTACTGTTACACTGACCTATCCGCAGGGCATTCGCTCCGTGACACCGGGGCAGGAAGCCGTGTTCTATCTTGGCGATGAGATGCTCGGCGGCGGTGTCATCGAAACCGTCGAACAGAACGGCATGGATCTGATGCAGAAAATACGGGAGAAGGCATGAGCGAAACACCGGAACTGGTAGAACTGACAGGTAAAGTGATCTATATCGTCTTTCGCAACGAAGAGACGATGTATACCGTTTTGAAGGTACGTATCAACGATGCCCGCGAAAAGACCATTACGATGCGCGGCATTCTTCCCCAGGTAGAGAAGGATGTGATCTATCGCTTTTTCGGCGTATATGTGGAACATCCCCGCTACGGCATGCAGTTTGAAATCCATTCCATGGAGCGGCCGCTGCCGACCCAGAGGGAAGGCATCATCCGCTACCTTTCCGGTGTTCAGTTTGAAGGCATCGGTACGAAAACCGCCCAGCGCATCGTCGATACATTGGGGGAGGACTGCCTCGCCAGGATCCGGGCGGACAGTTCTGTTCTCAAATCGGTCAAAGGTCTCAGTCCCGACAAGATCAAGGTCATCGAACAGGGACTTGCCAAAGAAGAAGACGGCATGGGGGAACTGGTTCAGTTTCTCAACATCCATGGCATCGGTACCCGCAACATGATCCGTCTTTCGCATGCGTATGGTAAAGAGGCACTCGACAAGATTCAGGAAAATCCCTACCGCGTCATTGATGAAGTCGACGGCTTCGGCTTTGCGACAGCGGACAAGATTGCCATGGCTCTGGGCTTTTCTTCGGATGATCCAAGGCGGCTTTATGCGTTGCTTGTGGCGCTTGCCATGAATCTCTGTGTTGCTGGGGGCGACAGCTATGTTCTGCGTCAGCGTCTTCAGGAGCGTTATGAAAAGGAAACGGCAGGGGTTGAAGGAAACTTTGACGCTATGCTCGAGGAGGCTTTGGAAAAGCGCAGCCTTGTTCAGGAAGAAGACCGCATCTATCCCGTTACGCAGTATGATGCGGAACAGTTTATCGCTTCGTTTCTGTACAAACAAACCCATCAGCTTCATGATGAAAAGGAACAACCGGATCTTGATCCGCTGATTAGCGATCTTGAACAGGAATTCGGCATTTCCTATGACGCGATTCAGATTCAGGCGATCAAGGCATTGTTTGATCAGTCCTTTCTGATCCTGACTGGGGGACCCGGAACGGGAAAGACGACGGTTGTGCGGGCGATGGTCGCCCTGCAGCAGAAGCTTCATCCCGGCAGCACTGTCATCTGTGCCGCGCCGACCGGACGGGCCGCCAAGCATCTGGCTGAAGTGACCGGTACGCGCTCGGAAACGATCCATGCGCTGCTGAAATGGGACCTGGAATCGAATACCTTCGGCAAGAACCAGGATGATCCGTTGCTGGCGGATCTGTTGATTGTCGATGAGTTTTCAATGGTTGATACGTGGCTGTTCTATCATCTTCTGCTGGCATGCCCCAATGTGCAGCGCATCTGCGTGATCGGCGATGAGGATCAGCTGCCCAGTGTGTCTCCTGGCTGCGTGCTGCGGGATCTGATTGCGTCGAAGCAGCTTCCGTTCATCCGTCTGGAACAGATCTACCGTCAGAAGGAAGGCAGCGGCGTCATTTCACTGGCGCGGCAGATTCACAGTGGCAGTGTCGACTTTACGACGGTGCAGGATGCGGTACGCTTTTATCCCTGCCAGAGGACATCGATCAAGGCCAATGTGCTGAAGATCGTGGAAGAGGCGATCGGCCGCGGGTATACACTTTCCGATATCCAGGTGCTTTCACCGATGTATTCGGGAAATGCCGGCATTGATGTGTTAAACAATGCGCTGCAGCAGGAGTTCAATCCGCCATCTCTCTTTCGAAAGGAAATCAAGGCGGGCTATACGGTTTTCAGAGAAGGGGACAAGGTGCTGCAGCTGAAAAACCAGCCCGATGATGATGTGTATAACGGCGATATCGGCGTCGTTTCCGAGATCTTTGACCGTAGCGAGACAGAGGATCATCTGCCCAGGATCGTTGTTCAGTTCGATGATGGTGCGATCGTGGAGTATGATCCGGAAACATTTGCCAACATTTCGCTTGCCTACTGCATTTCGATTCACAAGAGTCAGGGCAATGAATATCCGATTGTCATCATGCCGGTATCGTGGCAGTTTCGGGTGATGCTGCAGAAAAAACTCCTGTACACCGGAGTGACCCGGGCCAGGAGTTCCTTGATTCTCTTAGGGGAACTGGATGCGTTCCAGTATGGCATTGAAACCGGAGAAGGCCACGAGCGTCTTACGACGCTGCAGCAGCGGATTGAAGACTACTTCGTAATCAACAAATTCAATTAGGACAGTTACCAGATCAGTAACCGTGAAGATCGGATATAGGAATGAAATATTATTCCTGTGCAGCTCCGTTTTCCGTCTGTACTAGTTGAATCATCTTGCTATTTTGATAAGTGAGACGAAAAAATTGACGACTCCAATAAAGATATCTATAGTGTGGGTGAGGATTACCAAAGTAGGAAAATTCGCTGCGCCTACCGCGTATGTGGGATGGCCATGCTTAGACATGGCGGAGGCGGCCCCACCGGTTATCCTTTTTATTGTTGAAGAACTGATTATTCCGAGCCATGTCAAGATACGCAAATAGCAATAGAATCAATCTTGAGTTATTTTCACGCTGTAATCACCAGTTCAGAATAATTGGTTGTTCCATTATCCTGATACGCTTTTCCCCCTTGTAGATTATCTTAGCGGCTTCATATTTTTCAGAAAAAATCGTCATTTGCAGCAGGATGGTAAATTCTGATCGAATACCCGGAAATCGGCTATAATTTTCCTGTCCGAGAAAGGGACAACAGGAAGTTTCCAGGAACCGATTGGCGCTGACTTGGCGGTTTCGTCAATCGGCTCCTGGAAGCTCCAAACCGCCAGTAAATGAATCATGATGATCAAGATGCGTGGGGTCACTCCCTGCGCACACTTTCATGGGATAAGAATCCCAGCATTTCCAGTTCTCAGAAGCTGATTTCAGAAACCGTACATGAATGGTATGATTCCAAGCATCCTGCAGTTAAGAAATCAGAGGTTCAGTTTCTCAATTCTCTTCCGGCAGATCATTGTCCGGTCTGCGGAGCCAGACACATAATCAAGTACGGATTTTACAAAGATGGGACACAGTGTTACCGCTGTTTTTTTCTGCGGCAGCAAGTTCAGCATTCTTACAGGGACAATCTTTCAGGACCGGAAGATCCCGATTTCTGAGTGGATAGAATATCTTCTTTACCTGTTCGAATTTCACTCGATCAGCACAGCTGCACGGGATAACAGAAATGCAGAAAGCACAGGCAGATACTGGATGATCAAGGTATTTGCTGTACTTGAAGGAATCCAATCTGATGTAATGCTGGAAGGAAACATCTATTTTGATGAGATGTTCTTTCCGGTCATCAAGCACGAGACTGAGATTGTGAACGGCAAGAAACTCAGGGGCATTTCACGAACAAGATCTGTGTAGCAGCAGCTTATGATAACCATGGGCATATGTATCTTGTCATAGAGAGAACATCAAAGCCATCCCGGAAGACTACATGGGATGCGCTCGGGAATCATATCAAACCAGGATCCAAACTAATCCATGATGGCGACAATTCCCATGCAGTCCTGATCGAGCGGCTGAATCTGACAGAGGAGGTTTATACTTCCAGTGAGACAAAAGGACTTTCTGATAAAGACAATCCGCTGGATCCGATCAACAATCTTCATTCACTGGCCAAGCGGTACATGAGAGCACATGGCGGATATGACCGTGACAATCTCCAGGACTGGATGAACCTGATCTGGTTTATTTTATCAGGGCAGCGCAATCGATATGAAAAGGTTGATCTTTTTATAAGACGGGCAATAGTTTCACCACATGTGGTGAAATATAGAAGTGCAATGTCTAAAATCTCCGCTGAATAAGCCTGCAGTCACCACCCTGGTGCAAATGTCGATTTTTTCTTAAAATATAAGCAATCCTATTGATATGTGTTAATTTACAGGAGATTGTTAGTATGAAATTCATTCACGTTGCGGATCTGCATTTTGGAAAAAACATTTACGGACTTTCTATGATTGATGATCAGAAAAACTGGGTTGAGAAGTTCCTGGACATGTGCAGAAAAGAAAGACCGGATGCTGTGGTTATTGCAGGAGATGTGTATGACCGCAGCACACCTTCCGGTGCAGCGGTGGAACTGCTTGACCATCTGCTGACCAGTTTGTCTGAGATGAAAATTGTTGTAATGATGATTGCGGGAAATCATGATTCCGGGCAGCGGCTGGCATTTGCACATGAAATGCTGGCGAAACAGAATGTGCATATTGCCGGAACATTGCAGAAAGAAATGGTTCATGTGCGATTTGAAAATCCTGATGGTGCAGGACCAGTGACATTCTGGCTGATGCCGTATCTTTTTCCGGAAGCCATCAGCGTTCTTCTGCAGGATGAAAACATTCACAGCT